>JBBISE010000221.1:0-4820 GCA_037441445.1 Salinivirgaceae bacterium | reverse complement strand
TCGGCATGAAGTTCCATATGACCTTAGACCGAAAAATTATAAACATATGAAAACAAGAAATTATTTTATGCTTCTGAGTGCCGCAGCATTGCTATGGACCGGATGTCAAAACCAATCGCAGGAAGGTTCCATGCAAGGAGTGGTAATTAATGATGAAACAAACGAGGTTTCGCTGGAAAATACGACAGATGAAGCCGTGAATCTCGAATTCAAATTCAATAAAGGAGACAAAGTAGAAAACCTTATTGAAATGAATATGGAAATTGAAATGATGGGACAAAAAATGCCAGCAACTGTTACCGTTGAGGGAAAATACGAAATTAAGGAAGTTGATAATCAGGGAAATGCTGATATTGAATATGCCATGACGCGCATGCAAATTAATTCTGAAGCACAAGGAGTAAAATTTGATTCAAATGAAAAACCAGAAGAGATTTCCCCTGATATGGCTCCAATTTTGAAAATGCTCAATAAAAATGTCATTTCAAAAATCAGCCCTAAAGGTAAAACATTAGGAATTGACTATAGTCAGTTAGCCAATGAATTAGGTGAAGAATACGCTATGTTGAAAGCCAATCTGGAACAAAACGTCAACCAATTCAACCAGTCGTCCTTTGTTTCCCTGCCTGAAACAGATGTAAAAGTTGGGGATACATTTGATGGTGAGACTATTGAGCAAAATTTCCAGGGATTACCCACAAAAATTCAAACTACATACAAAGTAAAATCCATTTCCAAAGACAAAACCAAAGTAATACTTGAGCCCGACGGAACAATTGAATTTGGTTTGGCAAACATGCCCGAGGGTGTTTCTATAAAAATGAACCAGGGCAAAATGTCTGGATGGGTACTCATTGACCTTTCTCGCGGCATGGTACTGCGTTCGAATATGGTTTCACTAATGGATTTTAGCACCACTCAAATGGGACAACAGTCCGACATTGTTATCAGGATAAATATGGTAATGAAAACAAAGTAGTGAAGAAAATAAGCTAATGCAATTTTTATGGACAACTTGAAGATTGGTATTTTGGGTTCAGGAAGCTGGGCAACTGCAATAGTTAAAATATTGCAAATGAATAATATATCTATCAATTGGTACATTCGGAGTTTGGAAACCATTGATTATATAAAAAACTACGGCAACAACCCAAAATACCTGACTTCAGTTGAATTCTCGACAGATCTGTTAAGAATGTCGGACAATATTGATGAAATTGCGGAAAATTCTCACATTTTAATTTTAGCCATTCCCTCAGCCTTCCTCCGAGAAGCCTTGGAACAAATTTCGGTGGATATAAGCCACAAGTATTTTATTTCGGCGGTGAAAGGGCTAATCCCACGAGAGAACCTGCTGATTTCTGATTATCTAAAGAAGTACTTTAACGTTCAGTTGCAACAAATTGCAGCCATTACAGGACCCTGCCACGCTGAAGAGGTCGCACAGGAGCGCCTTTCATACCTTACCATAGCCGGAGTAAACCCACAACTAACCGGACATATTTCCGTTTGTCTGCATAATCGATTCATAGAAACCATTGTAAGTCAGGATATTGACGGAACCGAATATGCCTCTGTCATGAAAAACATATATGCAGTGGCCGCAGGAATCAGCCACGGATTGCGCTATGGCGACAACTATCTGGCTGTTCTAATCTCGAATGCTGCTCAGGAAATGGAACGATTTTTACAGGTTGTAAACCCAACGGCGAGGGATATAAAAGCTTCTGCCTACCTGGGTGATCTATTAGTAACGGCCTACTCACAGTTCAGCCGCAACCGAACATTTGGAAGCCTTGTAGGCAAAGGCCATTCCGTAAGGGCTGCCCAGGCCGAGATGTTAATGATTGCCGAAGGTTACTACGCAGCTCAGTCCATTTTCGAAATCAATCAAAACTTTAAAGCCTCCATTCCAATTGTTGATACAATTTATAGTATTCTATACCAAAGAGAAAACCCCGGAAGGGCTTTTAACAGACTTAACAAATTGCTGCGCTGATATATTAAAAAAATTGATTTCGAAGGAAGATCGAAACATATTTAATTACCAAGAGTTTAGCAAATATCCGATTTTGTTCCGGGGTAATCTTAATCCTTCATAATTGTCAATCAGCCACGATTTAGATGGCTTTTATGTAAAACCTAAGATCAATTTGATCGGTTTTAATAAAAATGTACTTATATTTGAAAGAATATAGGGAATAACGCTAATAGTCAGGCACTAGACCATATCTTACTGATAACAAGCGATTTCGAATTTCAGATTGGGTTACAACCTGTCGGAACAAAAACCAGAAAAACGTGAGAATAAGTATATTTTTTATCTTCTTTATCGTTACTCCATGCCTCTTCGGTCAAAAGTGGAAAAATATTTTCCCAATTGATGATGAAGCCACTCTAGCCCTTTACGAGTACCGTTATCTCAAATCGGGTGAATTGTATGAGAAAGCTTTGAAAATGGTTCCACAAAGCGACAATTTACGCTATAATGCAGGGTTAGCTTATTATCAATCACAGGACAGCCTGAACAGAGCCATCCGGTTATTTGAGGAAGCCAGCAAAAACATAGCCCCCCTGGGGATGTACAATTACAATTCGGTTAAAGAACTGCGTGCCCCAATAGAAATATTATATTTTTTGGGAAGAGCTTACCAGGCTGCCGGACAATATCAAAAGGCTGAAGCAACCTATCATAGTTTTATTGCCCAAACTTTTGAGGATGACGATCTAAAAGCGCTGGCAGAACAACAAATAAAGAACCTTCAGTTTATTGAATTTTGCATAAAAAACCCTGAGACGGTAAAATTTACGAATATAGGCAAACACCTGAACAATGATTTACCAAATTATTGCGCTGTAATGTCGGGTGATGGAAATACTTTAGCATACACCAGTTCTGCATCGGATGGACTAAAAGTGTTCGTGGCACAGAAACTAAACAACGGGTGGGGAAATCCACAAGATATTACCTGGGACATTGCCGGAGGGTATCTTAAAACCGCGTGGTTGTCCTACGATGGCAGAACTTTATACTTAATTGAAGACAATATTCAACAAAATATCACTGTCTCGGAATATATTGAAGGAGCCTGGTCAATGGCCAAACGACTAAAAAAACCGATAAACTCGAACTCAAACCAATCGCATGTATCTTTAACAAAAGACGGACGAACCATGTATTTTACTAGTGACAGGCCTGGAGGTCAGGGTGGATATGATATTTATGTTTCCAAACTCGATGCCAAGGAAAAGTGGTCAAATCCCATAAATCTAGGAGCGGTTGTTAATACTCCTTTAAATGAGGAACTTGTAATGCTCTCGCCTGATGAAACTAAGTTATATATCAGTTCTGAGGGGCACAAAACCATGGGCGGCAGTGATATTTTTGTTTGGGAAATAGGCTCCGATCAAGCTCCAAAAAATTTGGGTTACCCAATAAATAACGCATTTAACAATAATTTTTACTTTCCCATTTCCAACAACAGAGGCCTTGTCAGTGCCATAAGAGAAGAAGGGCAAGGGCAAATGGACATTTATGAAATATACATTGAAAAATCATATAGGTTATTAGCTGATATTGAGTTTGATTCCAGAATTACTCCAAATTCTATAATAAAAGTAACGATTAACAACGAAGCTGGTAAAACCATATTCGAATCGTCCGAGATTTCCAGTAAAACAAGTCATGAGTTTGGAAAATTTGCCGCAGGTACGTACGGAATCACGTTCTTTGGCTCAGAAATTAAACCGCTTAACGAACATTTTTCCATAGAGGCATCTGACTTTGTCAATGAAATTAACCTCCGGTATCGATTAGAATCTAATAGACCGCCAGCAGACCAGGTTATTGCACAAGCACAACCTGAAGCGGCGGTGAAAGCCGAGATCGTACATCCCACCGAAAAAGATCCTCAGTCAAAACCGGCTGAAACCAAACCAGTGGATGTTTTGCCCATAAAAAAAAAAACAGAGCCCGTATTAACTGAACTTAAGCCACAGGAAAATAAGGTAGTTGTAACCGAAACCAAGGAGGTTAAAGCAGAACCCAAAGAACAACCCAAAGAAGAGCCTGTGAGGAAAACAGAACCCGAAAAGATAGCGAAAACCGCCGTGAAAAACAATGCTGTGAGGACAGAAACTCACACTAAAATAGAAGATCCCAAAATAGTTATCCCAAAGCAAACAGAACCACGTCAGGGGCAGTTTACCATTCAATTTATGGCATTGGATCTGCCAGTGACGTTAAAAGAAGTCAGCAACTTAGGCAATGTAAACATTTTTTATGCTTCCGATGGGCTGTATCGTTACACAACCGGACTATTCGAAAGCAAAGAAAGCGCCGCTGAAACATTGGAAAAAGTTCGCGAGGCCGGATATCCCAAAGCCTTCGTTCGACAAATCCCACTGCAAGGAAAATACGCTATCCAATTAATGGCACTGAAAAACCCCAAAGAGGTGCTGGAAGTTCCAGGTTCAGTTTCCGATTTAAATATGATGCATGGAAACGATGATTTTTACCGGTACTTCATAGGTGGTTTTGAGACCCTTGAACAAGCTCAACAAGAACTTCCAAAAATAAGGGAGATGGGATACCAACAGGCATGGGTAAGAACCATTCCCAAAGATTGACAAGCAAATCCCTCCTTTATCTTCCCTAATTGGTTAATGTAACTAATTTGTTTCTAATTTGTTACCCGTGCAAACATTTGTACGTTAATGGTTTCTTAACGGAATAGTTATCCATCTCTTATACATGCGAATTAATAGTTAAAAACTAAGAACAGAAAAGCAGCGGCTAATCTTCCAAATACATGCACGAG
>JBBISE010000220.1:0-4822 GCA_037441445.1 Salinivirgaceae bacterium | reverse complement strand
ATTATTGGCTATGGAAATATGAATTTTTGGGTGACCCAACGCACAAAACAGGAGGGGCAGCCTTTTTTATTTATATTCGCAAAAAACCTCTGAAAATTTTATACTTTTGCACGTCCTGAACCCAAAATCAGTCATCCATGGCAAACATAAAACTGTCCATTGTCATTGTCAACTACAACGTTCGATACTTTCTTGAACAATGCCTGCATTCTGTACGCAAAGCAATGAAAGGAATGCCTTGCGAAATTTTCGTTGTTGACAATAACTCGTACGACAATAGCTGCGAAATGGTCAGGAAACTATTTCCCGAAGTAATCCTAATTGAAAACAAAGATAACGTTGGATTTTCGAAAGCCAATAACCAAGCCATACGAATTTCGAAGGGCGAATATGTGTTGCTTTTAAACCCCGACACCATTGTTCAGGAAGATACATTCCATAAAACAGTGGCCTTTATGGATGCCAACGCCGATGCTGGTGGACTTGGCGTGAAAATGATTGACGGAAACGGGATTTTTCTGCCCGAATCGAAACGTGGCCTCCCAACGCCCATGGTAGCCTTTTACAAAATATTTGGACTGAGTAGTCTTTTTCCAAAATCAAAAAAGTTCGGAAAGTACCACCTCAGTTATCTGGATAACAACCAGATACATGAAGTTGATGTGCTTTCGGGGGCCTTCATGCTGATGCGCAAATCGGTATTGGATCAAGTGGGGTTGCTTGATGAAACGTTCTTCATGTACGGCGAAGACATTGACCTCTCCTACCGTATTCAGCAAGGTGGGTTCAAGAATTTTTACTTTCCCGAAACCACCATTGTGCATTACAAGGGAGAAAGTACCAAGAAAAACAGCCTAAACTATGTCATGGTGTTTTACAATGCCATGGAAATATTTTTCCGAAAACACTTTCAAAACCGTTTGACCGGGCTTTTTTCAATAGGAATTAAGTTCGCCATTTACTTCAGGGCAGGTTTGGCCATTTTAAAACGTTTTATTGCTTCGCTTGCTGTACCTGCTATTGATGCAATACTTATATGGTTGTTTTTCAGATTGGTACTTCCCTACTGGGAAATGTTCAAATTTGGACAAAACAATAGTTATCCTTCATCGTATCTGGAGGTTGTCGTTCCCGGCTATATACTTGTCATGCTAACGGCCATTCTCTATTCTGGCGGATACGATAAACCCTACCGAAATTGGGCTTACTTGCGCGGAGTTGTTGTTGGTGCAGGTTCTATTTTGCTATTTTACAGTCTTTTAAATGAAGAACTTCGCTTTTCCCGCGCCATGATTGTTTTCTCCATGGCATTTGCGGCTACTTTGCTCCCCACACTGCGGTTATTGTACGGAAAAGCCGGAATACACGGATATCAAAAAGCCGTGACTAAAAACCTGAAGATTCTCATTGCCGGCAGTCAGGAAGAGGTTGAACGTACAAACCAAATATTGAAAAACAGCACCGAAACTTATACCATTGTTGGCAGGGTAAACAACGATTCGACTGATGGATCAAAATTAGGTTCCATCACCGATATGGCTGATATTGCCAGACTTAATCATGCTGATGAAATTATTTTCTGTTCAACAACTCTCAGTCTTTCTGAAATAATCGACTCTATGATGCTTCCCGAACTTTCGGGGGTAAAGTTTCGAATCTCATCACCCGATGGGATTGCGGTTATTGGGAGTAGCTCCATTCAAACGAGCGATGAGATTTACAACGTGGAAATCAATAGCATTTCTAAACCCACAAACCTACGGTTTAAAAGAACTTTCGATGTTTTGTTATCCTTTTTACTACTCTTAACACTTCCGCTGTTATTTTTCAACTATACTAATCCACGTAAAGTGTTATCGAACCTGTTTCAGGTCATCTTTGGCAAACTAACCTGGGTTGGATTTACACCTGGAATAAAAGCCTCGTTGCCGATTCTTAAGAAAGGGGTTCTGAATCCGGCCATGGCTCGCAAATACGAGCTTTCCGAAAAATCATTGGATAAGCTTAACCGATTGTATGCCAAGGATTACCGTATTACCAACGATATCAATATTGTTTTAAAATGCTGGAGGGATTTGGGAAAATAAACTACCATAATTCCTTTTGAAACAGAGCATTGGAAATGGCTTTACCAATGAAAACAATAAAATAAAACCACCACAAATAATTTTTTACAAATACGTACTGTTTTTCCATTAACAAATTCGCTTTTATTCTTGTTTATACGCTTAGCCTATCCATGGGAAACCTCTTTGGTCAATATGGACCACTATACGGGGATTTAAGAGGTTATGACAGCATCCCCAATTACCGTGCAGCCATAAAAGCCTTCGATGCCAAACGTTATGACGATGCGCAGGCCATTCTTGACACTGCATCATCGCTGTTTCTTGAAAAGCGCGATTTCAGGAAGGTTTATACTGTCCAAAACGAAAAAGGGGTTATGTACTTTTTAGAAAAGTCATTCCAAAAATCGTTCGACATATTGACTGCAAACCTTACATTAATGCAAGAAAATAACGATACCCTGCACCACGAGTTTGCCATGAACATGCGCTTTATGGGATACTTAGCCAATCAATGGGGTTTGGTACAACAACCAAGAAGGTTTTACTACCACCGACAACGGACAGTGCTTGAAATGATGAAGGACTCGACACAAATTATGGCCGACTGCTATGGCGATTTGGGAATAGACTATACCAAGGCAGGAAATATGGATGAGGGACTGGACTATTTACTGAAAGCCAGAAGATTACATAAAAAAACAAAGAACGACTATTCACTTCTCGTCATTGATCATACCATTACGAACCGGATGGAAGTTGAACAACCTCAGGTGGCATTACAAGTGTTTGAAAGTCAATACAGAACAGCCGCACGCAAATACTATCGCGATTCGGTTGCCCTCTTTATTCTGTCCTATACCATTGCTACGAAAAACAACAATCTTGAAAATTACCAAAAAGCCATTCATTACCTGAAAGAAGCCAAATACATTTTTAATACAATAAAGTACCCCTATGCTGATATGCAGGTTGCTCTTCCCCTCGATTTGGCAGAGAATTTCGCCCTTTTGAGCGATTATGAAAATTTTAAAGCGCATACCGATACAGCCATTTTAAAATACAATTCGAACCACCAGAACCTAAACATGTTGGAGAGTTTGGTATATGGAAAGATTGGCATGAACTACATACGTTTTAATCCTGACAGCGCTATAACATATCTGAACCATGGCCTTGAAATTCTGTCTGGCGGGAAAGAGACGGATGCTGACCTACAATTAAAAATTCAGAACGCGATGGCCGAAGCCTATGCCGAGAAAGGCGAATGGCAACTTGCCAATAATCAAATGCTTAGAACTATGGCAGCAGCTACACAAAACGACAGTACACCCCTGTTTTCGTGCCATTCAGAGCATCCCGAAACATTGTTGGATGTTTACAAATCGGCCACCAGGATTTTTGCAAACGCCTACAAAAAAAGCACCGACCATCAATTTCTCACCAAAACCATTGAAGCAGCATGCTGCGCCGACACCCTTTTCCGCGAGTTTGCCCGCAAGGTTGCCGATGAAAGAACTTTGCTCAACTGGGCTAAAGAATACAAGCAGATTTCCTCTTTGGTTTTAAATACGTTGCACGTATCAAATCAACCCTATCCAGAAATTGTGTTCGAATTTCTGGCCAAATCAAAAGCGTTTCAGCTTGTAAACGATATAAACCGAAACCAATACGCCCAAAGCGCGTCAACGAACGATTCCATTTGGACAAGAAAAACCGAACTGGAAACAAACATTCGTCAGCTGAACAACGAAATGACAACGGCAAGAATATCAGCATCCAAGGAACAAACGGACAGTCTGGACATTGAAATCCGAAACCTGTTAATTGAGTCGCTTGTTGTGAATTACAAACTAATCCGGGGCCAAGAAAACCCTGTTTTTCTTCCCGATGAAACCGCTTTGCTAGCTTCACTACAATCGAAAATGCAAGATTCGCAAGCCCTGCTTGACTACTTTTTTGCCGGCGAGGAGGTTTATGCCCTATCCATTACCAGCAACAGTGCTTCTTTTGCCCGGATATCGGATGCAGAACCGTTGCTTTCTGCCCAAAAGTTGTTTCTGCGTGCTGTTAAAACCGGAGGTGATTACGCAGCATCATCCAAAATACTGTCGGATATTTTGCTGAAGCCGTTTGCAACACAATTATCGACGGCCTCGTCAGTAACCTTCATTCCCGATAATGTCCTTTTTCAAATCCCCTTTGAGCTCCTGCCAAACCCACTGGTCAACAAACTCATGGTAGAAACACATTCGGTTGGGTACAACTACTCCTCGGCACTGTACACCAAGACCTTAGAAACAAAAAAACCTGCTGAATTAAAGGTCTTCGCCATTGCCCCTGTGTATAAAAAAGAGGAAACGGCCATGATTGCCGACAATTTCCGCAGCACTTTCGATGCCGACGATATTTCAGAACTTTTCAAACAAGGAAAATTAGATGCCCTACCCTACACCGAAACCGAAGTAAAGAGTATTGGCAAGCTATTGAACTCAAAAGACCTAGAGTTCAAAATTCTGGTTGGCAACGAGGCTTCGAAGGAAAACATGATGAAAGACATTGACAATTACAATATAATACACATTGCATCGCATGGATATGCGTCAAAGAAAAACCCCGAGTTTTCAGGTTTGTTTCTGTCCCAAAACCAAGCACAAGCAGGCAGCGAGAATGGATACATCCATGTAGGCGAAGTTGCTGCCATGAAACGCCCATGCCGACAACCGATTTTTCGACACACAAGCGCATGATTAAAG
>JBBISE010000219.1:0-4828 GCA_037441445.1 Salinivirgaceae bacterium | reverse complement strand
AAGTCGGGAAATCTTAAACTTTACACCCAACAACGTGGTGAAACTTTACAGCTACATATAAAAAAACCGGTCACTGATATCATGGAAGTGGCCGGTTTTTTTATAGTCCAATGGGCTCCTATTTTTTCTAAACAGGTTGATACTCCCGAAAAGTCATGCTGAGAAAAGGCACAGAAAAGTCGAAGCAGAGCAACTACAAACAATTCCTTAAGCAATTTCACACATCACAATGCAATTCAGCTGTGTTTCTTTCCTAATTGTTACTTCACCAACTCAATTCCCTGTTCAATTATCCTGATGCGTTGTTTTTTGTACAACGTTCCTATGGATTTTTTAAACAGCTTTTTGCTCATATTAAATTGATTGGCAATGTCTTCTGACGTGCTATTGTCGTTAAAAGGCAAGAAACCGTTTTCGGCGGACTGCAACAGGTTTAAAATACGCTCAACGGCTTCGTCGTGGCCTTCAAAACCTGGCTGGTTCAGAATTATATCAATGTTGTTGTCGGGACGGATTTTCAATACATACCCCGCCAACTCCTCAGCCGGAGAAAACTTTTTAAACGCATGGTTATGGTGCAGCAGCCCCAGATATTTGCTTTCGACCACCACGCTGTATCCCATCGGTGTTTCTCGAAATACAACCAGGTTTACTTTATCGCCCTCGTTGAGCGTAATATCCAGATTTTTCAGGTAACGGTCTATTTTTTGGGAAGCAGCCAACCGCTTGGTTTTAATATCGACAAACAAAATAACGGCTACTTTTTGTCCGGCTTTTACCTCTCCGTTTTGCTCGCCATGGGGAAGCAACAGGTGTTTATCGAGTCCCCAATCGAGGAAGGCTCCGAACCTGGTGGTTTCAACCACCTCAAGCACAGCAACTTTCCCGTATTCAATCAACGGTCTTTGGATTGTGGCTACTATGCGGTCTTCGCTGTCTTTGTAAACAAAAACTTCGACTGTATTGCCCGGAACAAGGGTTTCAGAAACAAATTTGTTGGGCAGTAACACTTCGCCGCCCTGGCCGTCTTCGAGGTAAAATCCCTGAGGTGTGACCCTCGCGGCCAGCAATGTATTGTATCGTCCTAAAGAAATCATGCGATAAGATAAAGGTAAAAATTTCAGGAACAAAGATAGTGATTCGCGTTGATATTCAACCTCTACGAAATCATTCCCCAATAGTTGACATCTTTCATTTTGTAGCGGAGAAACCTCCTTAACGGCTGATTTTGTGGCTTTTCCAGCAAAGGATCGTCATTAATTAACTCGTTGGCCACTTTGCGGGCATATTCCAGAATGGCCTGGTCGCGGCCAATGCTGGCAATTTTCAATTCAAAGGGCAACCCGCTTTGACGTGTTCCTTCAATGTCGCCATAACCTCTGATTTTCAGATCCTCCTCGGCCACAACAAACCCATCGTTGGTTGAGGTAATAATGTTTATACGCTTTCGGCTATCGGCAGATAGCTTAAAGGAGGTAAGCAGAATGCAATACGATTGGTCGGCCCCCCGTCCTACCCTGCCCCGCAACTGGTGCAACTGAGACAGTCCGAACCGCTCGGCGCTTTCAATAACCATAATAGAGGCATTGGGAACATCAACGCCAACCTCTATTACCGTGGTGGCAACCATGATTTTAGCTTCGTTGCGGACAAATTTTTGCATGGCTTCATTCTTTTCGTCGGGTTTCATTTTTCCGTGTACCATAACCACGTTCTGATTGCCAAAAACAGCAGTCACCCGCTTGAATCCTTCGTCAAGGTTCTGATAATCGAAATTTTCCGACTCTTCAATCAGGGGAAAAACTACGTACACTTGCCTGCCCGCGGCAATTTGTTCCTTCATGAAATCGTACAGTTTATCGCGCTTGGTGTCGTAGTAATGCACTGTTTTTATGGGTTTTCGTCCTGGTGGCAGTTCGTCGATGATGGAAATATCCAAATCGCCATAGAGTGTCATGGCCAATGTCCGCGGTATGGGCGTTGCCGTAACCACCAGTACGTGAGGCGTTTGTTGTCCTTTTTTCCACAGTTTGGCCCGTTGGGCAACACCAAACCGGTGCTGTTCATCGACAACAACCAAACCCAGGTTCTGAAAAACCACCGGATCTTCAATCAGGGCATGGGTGCCAATGAGCAAATGGATGTTACCTGATTCCAGCTGTTCAAACAAGGGTTTACGATCTTTCTTTTTTGTGGATCCTGTCAACAAAGCAACGTTGAAGTCCATGTCGCCCAACATTTTTGAAATGCTGGCAAAGTGTTGCTTAGCCAGGATTTCGGTTGGCGCCATAAGGCACGACTGGTAACCATTATCGGCAGCCAACAAGGCCGAAAGCAATGCCACCAATGTCTTTCCCGAACCCACGTCGCCCTGCAGCAGGCGGTTCATCTGTTCGCCGCTTTTCAGGTTTTCGAAAATCTCGCGCACCACCCGTTTCTGGGCTCCGGTAAGGGTGAAGGGTAATTTTTGATGGTAAAAGGTGTTGAAAAACCGGCCTACCGAGGGCATTTTTATGCCGTCAACCGTGGCTTTTCGCAACTTAAACTGGCGCAACAGGTCGAGCTGAAGAATGAAAAGTTCGTCGAACTTCAAGCGCCGCTCGGCTTGTGTCAGAATATCGTGTGATTGGGGGAAATGGATATTTTTCAGCGCATCGGACAAGGGAAGAAATTTGTGCTTCCGGCAAAATCCGTCGGAGTAAAAATCTTCGATTTTCCCTTGGGCAATTTCCATGGCTTGCTCAACCAGGTTTTGAATCACCTTCGAAGTTATATTGCTCTTTTTCAACTTCTCAGGAATACTGTAAACCGGGGCAAATGTGTAATTGTGCTTTGTAAAACAGTTTTCTATGGGTTCAATTTCGGGATGAACAAAATTCAACCGACGGTTAAACACGTTGGGTTTCCCGAAAAAAAGGTATTCTACACCTGTTTTATAGGTGCTTTTTATCCACGACTGCCCGGCAAACCAAACAATTTCTGTTGTTCCGGTGCCGTCCGACACTTTAGCCGTTAATATTTTCCGGCTTCCGGTCTGAGTCTCTTTAAATTCGGTGAACTTTCCTTTGAATTGAATAAGAGCTTCGGTCTCGGGTATATCGGCAATGCGGAACAACCGGCTGCGATCGATGTGCCGGTACGGGAAATAGAAAAGCAAATCGTTGACTGTATTTAACGACAGTTCGTCGCTTAACAACTTAGCCCGTTTCTCGCCTGCCCCTTTCAGGAATTTTATTTCTGTGTCTAACCGATAGTCGCTCATGACAGCCACAAAATTAGGAAAATTGGCGGGGTTTGCAAAAAACGGGAATGGAAGGATTCGTTTTTTGAAGGATGTAAGCAGAGCTTGCTAAACAACATGCTATTCCGTTCTATTTCAGACACATAGAATGGCGTTTTGTAATATCAAATGCAGGGAACTTCAACTCAACAACGAAAATACCCCACACTTGCGACCCAGATAACTTTTTGCTTGATCAAAAAGTTAGAAAAGCGGAGCAAAAAAATTGATTGTCCAATAAATTTTGCTCCGCCATTTTGCCATAAAAAGTATCTATTGCTTGATGAATTTCGAGACCTCGGCCCCAATTCTTACAAAGTAAATACCCGTGGACAAATCGCTGATGTCCATTGCATGTGACTGACTATCAATTATGAACGATTTCACCACATTGCCTTGTATGTCGTACATGGTTGCGGTTTTGCCCAAATCAGGACTATGTACAGTAACATAGTTGGTTGCAGGATTTGGAAAAAGGGTCAGAGCGCCATTTTCGGGCCCGGCAATAGTCGTTTTAGATTGTGTATTTGGCATAATGTGGTATTTGAACCATTGTTGACCCATTAAACGGATATTGGGAAAGGCTATTCCTGAATAATACGCATTTTTGAAAATAGAATAAAACCAGTTAATATTTCCGTTATACTCAATCAGCCACGGACCCAGAAATTCGTCTTCGGCAGAAAACAGGGTAACTACAGACATCCTTTGTTGAGTACTGTTAATCAATTGAAGCCTTTCCACCGAATAAGGATAACATTCATAGGGATTTGGCCGATAATTGTGCAGCAAAATCCTATCGGTTAAAGGTACAATCTGATTAATTTGGTTTTGACTAAACCACCCCAGATAAACCTCCGTTTCAATTGCGTTGCTGATGGCCAGATCACGAATTTGTGTTAGTTGCTCTATATAAAAAATGAATGCTCCTTCCTCTGACACGGGCAATCCGGCCGGAATCAGATACTCGAGACCATAATACTCTTTAACAAGCACTTTATTCCAATATTCGAATTCAAAGTTTAAAACGTTAAACCGTTCCGCCATGTTTCGCCGGCTTTGGTTGTAAGGAATAATTTTGTTGGCCATAAACCAGGCATTTTCGGCAGTTGCCCCAACCCGGGTAACACCGTTTAGTCTTGCTCTGCGAATAAGACTTGCCAGTTGTCCGATTTGCACATGCGATGTAAAGTCAAGCTTATGCAAATCGTAAATCGAAATGCTGTTATACCGGTTACTTTTCAGGTAATCCAACAGAAACTGTTCTTTTTCCATGTTTCCAAGGATTACATGGATACTGTCAACATACAATCCTCTGAACTCCTTTTGGGCTAAGGATTGTCCGTTTAGCAGACAGGCACAAAAGAGCAACGGAAATAAAATTAAATTCTTCATATTCAGTGTTTTTTTTTGGTTTGCGAGGGCAAAAATACAAATTTTATGGGATGTGCCAAATACCCAATAAAAACACGAGCATCGCTGCGTTTAATGTAGTAGGGGCTGTCTAAAAAGGCAGCCTCTTTTTTTTAGTGTATTGCATTTGAATAA
>JBBISE010000218.1:0-4839 GCA_037441445.1 Salinivirgaceae bacterium | reverse complement strand
TTCAATGCACGTTAAAATAATGATTTTTGGGGTTGGGGGCTGCAAGTTGGGTTAAAGCAAGACGGTACATTTAAACATCAGGGAGCAAGAGAGCAAATCGTATTTCATCAAAAATCTGCCCGTTTTTCAGAATGCTTTTCCGGAACACCGCTTCTTTTTCAAAACCACATTTTTCGAGCACTCGTTGCGATGCTACGTTAAAAGAAAAGACACCCGTGTCAATGCGTACAATGTCAAGATGTTTGAATGCATAGTCGCAAGCCTGCGGAACAGCCTGTGTCATAATGCCTTTGCCCCAGTATGGCTGGCCAAGAAAATTCCCTATTTCGGCTGACTTTCGGTAAACATCCTCTTTTTTGTGCACCCCAATATTGCCAAATATTCGCCTTTCCATTCAATGGCAAACACCTGAGCGGGTTTCAGGCTTTGCACCATAGCGATAAAGGTCTTTGCATTCTCAAGGGTGTATGGGTTAGGAAATGCATCGCGCAAATTGATGCTGACATTCGGGTTATTGGCCAGTTCGGCCATGCGCGGGGCATCGTTGTCTGAGAACTCGCGAAGGGAAACTATACCGTTGGTGATATGGATCATGTTGGTTAAATAAGTTCAAAAATATCAATTCTGTATCTCTTTCAAAAGCGAGAAAATCTTATCCGTTGATATGATTTTAAAATTCTGCGGCTCATCCTCTTCGTTTTTCGAATTATAACCATCTTGCAACACAAGAATTCCATTGGGAAAATCCGACCCCAAATTCAGAATTGTAATGTCCAAACCATCAGTATCTTCCACTCCGTCAACCACTCCATCGGCCACCACAAAACTGGCAATGTAACGTTGTTGCGTTATGCTGAAAAGGGCATAGGAGAAACTTCCCTGAATGGACGCAATCAAATACTTTTCATTTTGGAAAGTAAAATGAGATATGCCTTCTATATCATACACAACAGCTTTATTTTTATGGGTACTTTCCGGAAAAAGCGTCAGGGTTTTATCACTAACGGTCAAATTGTTGTAGAATATTCCTTCCATCTCAACGCCCACATACAGAATTCCCGTTTCATCATCGGTAACCATCCCTTCGGGCTGCGAGTTTGCTTGCAGAATCTTAACCAAAGTGCCGGAGAGTTTATCAGCTTCAGATGTAATTTCGAATTGTTCAACCATGCCGTTTTTACCGTTTACAATGGCAAAAAAGCGATTTTCAACCCTGTTGTGGTGCATACAAAAGCCGTACACCTCATCAACACCCGACGAAATGTTGGACACAATGTCGGACACAATTCCGGTTTCAGGGTCGAGTACAAACAACGAAACAGCGTTTTTTGTCCTGTTGCTGGCTCCAACCAAGGTTACACTTTTTCCCTGGTATGGAAAGCAATCGCGCAAATCCACATTGTTTAATGCTCCTGCAGCAACAAATTGCTTTTGTTCTCCCTGTAAATCATATACATACAGTCCAGCTTTTTTGTCGGTGCCCAGAATCAGGCTTTTCTCGGGGTTGGCTTTTTCAACCCATATTGCAGGATCGTCGGCGGCATCGGCTCCCACTGCCGACTTAACCGGAGTGGTTTCCCCACAGGCAGTAATCCGATTGGCAAAACCGAAATGTAATTTCATGGCATTGACATAGGTAAGGGAATCTTCGTGGGCTTCCAAATTGCGTATTCCATGTTTCTTCGTTTCGTTGCATGACACAAGCGCAACGAAAAGCAAAACTGAACCAAGTAAACAGGAAAATTTCCAAGGAAAGACTTGCATAACGACAACTGTCTTAAAATAAATTGTTTATAAGTTTTTCATCAGCCATTTGCGGCAATGTTACTTTCAACAGGGGTTGCTGCTCCATGGCGCGTTTAATGGCAAAAACAGCTTCCTGATTGCGTGCCCAGCTGCGGCGCGAAATACCGTTGTTGACATCCCAAAACAACATGTTTTTCAGACGACGGTCGGCATCATCAGAACCATCGAGCAGCATGCCAAAACCGCCGTTAATGACTTCGCCCCAGCCCACACCACCTCCGTTGTGGATAGAAACCCAGGTTGCCCCGCGGAACGAATCGCCAATGACGTTTTGGATGGCCATATCGGCAGTGAAACGCGACCCGTCGTATATGTTTGAGGTCTCGCGGAAAGGCGAATCGGTACCCGACACATCGTGGTGGTCGCGACCAAGAACAACCGGCCCAATTTTCCCGGCTTTAATGGCGTTGTTAAAGGCTTCGGCAATACGAATACGGCCATCGCTGTCGGCATAAAGAATTCGGGCCTGCGAACCAACTACCAGCCGGTTTTGTTTGGCACTGCGTATCCAGTGAATATTGTCGGCCATTTGCTGTGCTATCTCTTTGGGTGCACTCTTTTTCAGTTCTTCCAAAACATCACCGGCAATTTGGTCGGTAGCATCCAGATCTTCTGGTTTTCCACTGCAACAAACCCAGCGGAACGGCCCAAAACCGTAGTCAAAACACATGGGTCCCATAATATCCTGAACATACGACGGATAACGGAAATTAATGCCATCAGCCGCCATAATATCGGCTCCGGCCCGGCTGGCCATGAGTAGAAATGCATTCCCATAGTCGAACCAATAGGTTCCCCTCGCTGTGTGCTTATTGATGGCAGCAGCATGGCGCCGAAGCGATTCAAAAACCTTATCCCTGAACAAATCGGGATTGTTTGCCATCATGTCGTTCGACTCTTCCAGTGTAAGCCCAGCAGGATAATATCCTCCGGCATAGGGGTTATGGAGTGATGTCTGGTCGCTACCCAGGTCAATGTAGATATTTTCGTCGTAAAAACGTTCCCAAACGTCAACCACATTGCCCTGATAGGCAATGGAAACCACCTCTTTACTTTCTTTGGCTTTGCGAACACGGGCAACCAAGGCATCCAAATTGTCCACAACCTCGTCAACCCAACCTTGTGAATGTCTGGTTCGCACGGCTTTGGGGTTAACCTCGGCGGTTACGGAAATAACGCCGGCAATGTTACCGGCTTTGGGCTGTGCACCGCTCATACCGCCTAAACCACTGGTTACAAATAGTTTTCGGGCTAACGGTTCGTTATTTTTTGCTATTTTCCGTCCGGCATTCAACACGGTAATGGTGGTTCCATGCACAATTCCCTGTGGCCCAATGTACATATACGAACCAGCAGTCATCTGACCATATTGCGTAACGCCCAAGGTATTAAATTTTTCCCAATCGTCGGGTTTCGAGTAGTTTGGAATCATCATACCATTAGTAACAACAACTCTGGGGGCATCTTTGTGCGACGGAAACAAGCCCATTGGGTGTCCCGAATACATAACCAGTGTTTGCTCCTCGGTCATTTCGGCCAAGTATTGCATAGTTAGGCGGTATTGCGCCCAGTTCTGGAACACAGCACCATTTCCGCCATAGGTTATCAGTTCATCGGGATGTTGCGCCACAGCATGATCCAAGTTATTCTGAATCATTAACATAATGGCTTTTGCCTGTTTGCTTTTTCCGGGATACTCGTCAATGGGACGGGCAACCATTTTGTAATCGGGCTTAAACCGGTACATATAAATACGACCAAATTTCTCGAGCTCGGAAACAAATTCGGGGGCCAACGTGGCGTGATGTTTCGGATCGAAGTAGCGTAAAGCGTTGCGCAAAGCCAGTTTCTTTTCTTCGGTTGAGAGAATTTCTTTCCGTTTTGGAGCATGGTTCAGCGAAGGGTCAAGGGATTTTGACATGGGCAGTTCCGATGGGATTCCTTCTAATATTTGTTCTTTGAACGATTTGGTTGTCATATCTTTGTTTTTTTTGTTTTCCGGCCACAAAGGTACAAAATTCTGTTTCCTTGGCTGACTATAAAAGTCAGGAATTACCTGGTAATGTATTTTTTTATACCGGATTTTTTACTTCACTGTCAGGCAACGGACAGCCCCCCTACTCTATCCAATGTACTTTCCTGAGCTGGCGCCGTATTCCCCGGCGAAATTTATACTTTGGATAACCAAGAATAAGAGAAACGACGGCTTCGTGACCATCGGGAATGTTAAATATCCGGCGAACTGCCTTGCTTTTATTAATTGCAGGTGGAACCAAACCAATGATTGTAGCCCCAATTCCCATGGATTCGGCAGTCAGGGCAGCAATGGTAACCATTATGTAGGAACCTTCGCGATGCTCCTCAGCATCGTGCGGTGCATGAAAAACCATCAACGTATGGGCGCCACGGGTAATGCCATCATATTCAAAGGAATAATTTCTATATACACCCTTTTCGATCCGTGGAAGCAAATGATGGGTCAGTGTTTTAATACCGTCGGGTCCAACCTTTGATTTTATCATATGGCGCATAAAGGGGTTATGCAGCCATTTGCCAAGCTGGTCATAGAAAGCAGACATCAAGGGTATAGCTTCCATAATTTTTTGACGGCTGTTAACAACCGTAACTTCCACATGATGCTCACAGCTTCCATGAGGGGCGAAAGTCATTGCCCTGCATATGTTTTCCAACTCGCTATGCGACAATGGCTTTTGTTTGAACCGTCGGACTGAACGTCTGTGTTCCAAAATCGAAAAAAAACCGCTGTCCGTTTCGAAATTAAAAAAATCGGTGTCATACTCCAACCCATTTGCCACAATGGATTTTGTTGGACAGACAGCCATGCATTGGCCGCATTTAAGGCAAAGAGTCTGGTTATCCTCAACAAAACCGACACCCATTGATACAGAATGTTGGATTACCATTGCCGGGCACACATCAGCACAGGCACCACATTGGGTGCAGGTATCATGGTTGATTTTAAACTTTTCCATAGTATTCGTGGTTAACATTCGGTTGAATTGCGAACAATAA
>JBBISE010000217.1:0-4859 GCA_037441445.1 Salinivirgaceae bacterium | reverse complement strand
TTAATGAATTTATATTTTAGACCAAAGGCCCCAATTTGTTGATTATTCGTCACTTTTAACTAGTGTCCGATTTTGCGGTATAAAGCTACCGAGAGGGCATTGTTGCTTTGCCAGTGTAAATGTTGCTTTTCCGGCGCACGGTAGGTTTTGGCGGCATCGTAGGCAGAATAGGTGAAGCGGGCCAGAGCATTCCAGTAATCGTTGATTTTTATTCCCAAACCTGCTGCTACAATAAAGTCGAACTTGTTAAAACCTGTTGATTCGTTGCTGGTCAGAAACCCTTCTACAAGTCCTTCGACGCGTTCCTTTGCCAAATAGGCCACTCCAGCACTAAAATCAAACAGATAATTCTTGTTTTGATATCGCAAAGTTATGGGAACCTCCACGTAATGAAGGCTTAATTTGTAATAATTCAAATCCTCGACAGTCGCTTTCATAGAGCTTTTGCTTCCTTTGGGCTTGTAGGCAATCTCGAGCATATAACTCAAGTTGTCGGTAAACCGCCGGCTAACCCACATTCCTGCCTGTATGCCCGACTTGTCGTATCCGCCATAGCCGTCGCCATCGACTTGTGTGGTAATGGCTCCGAAGGAAAACCCGGCCTGGAAAGGCGATTGGGAGTGGGCTACCAACAAAAAAGAGAAAAAAAGAACGATTGATAAAAATGCTGGTTTTATAGTTTGATTGATCATATGTTTATAATTTTTCAGTTTAAGGTCATATGGAACTTACCACGATTGAATTGATAAATCGACGAAGTCAGTAATCATTCCCTTGTGTGATTTAATAATTATTCAATCGTGGACGTTTAACATCATCATTATTATTCTCTGTTGAAATGTTGATTTCGCTTCGCTTCAATTCATGGGTTTATATTTTCGTGTTTTTCTATTTGTGTATTATTTTATTGTGCGAATTCCTGACGAGATGCTTCATTGTACTAGCAATGGCTTGTTTGTTAACATGTTGGCTATTAAGGCTCTTTGACTCTACATCGACTGCTCGGCACGGGCTTCTCGGGGTGACGGCGTTCATGCAGAGCAGGGTCGAAGCATGTTTTCCTAACTAAACGATATTGAATTAAGATTATCAACGTTTCCAAGGTTCACAAAAAGTAACCCCCTATAAAATCTACACGTAAATATAATTCAAAATTAAACAATCCTAACAATTTTTCCTCATAGTCAGAATATCAAATCAAAACTTTGCCTACATTTATGATTGTTAACCCGGTGTTTCTCAATCTTAAAAGCAATTTTTATGAGACAATCGTTCCCACTACAATGTCTGATAGTCTGGAAACAACTATCTTTCTTACTTCTGTTTATAAGTCAAATAGCAGGTGCACAGAATATTACCACTCCCGCAAAATTCTTTGGGTTTCAACCCGGCGAAGACCGTAAATTAGTGTTGTATGACCCGCTGATCGACTATTTTAAACTGCTGGAAAAAGAGAGCCCGCGCATTAAAACCTTTGTCATTGGGACTACCTGTCTGGGAAAACCCATTAACATGGTGTGCATTTCGTCGGAAAAAAATATCGCGAATCTCGAAAATCTGAAAGAGATCAACAAAAAATTGGCGCTCGATTACACGCTGACGGCTGACGTGGTTGACGAATACGCGAAAAACGGGAAAGCCTTTGTCATGGGAGCCCTTACCATGCACTCCAACGAGGTGGGTCCGGCGCAGGCTTCGCCCATTATTGCTTACAAATTGGCCATTGCACAAGGACAAGACACCCTTTCGTGGCTCGACAATGTGGTGTATATGATGATTCCCTGCCACAACCCCGACGGCATGGACATGCTGAACCAACATTACCTGAAACTAGTGGGAACCAAAAACGAGGGTGCCAACTTTCCAGGCGTTTATCATAAATACGTGGGACATAACATCAACCGCGATTTTATTATGATGACTCAGCCGGAAAACAAGGCTGTGTCAAAACTTACCAGCGTGGATTGGTTCCCGCAGGTGATGGCCGAAAAACACCAGATGGGTTCAAATGGTCCACGGTATTTTGTGCCGCCAAACCACGATCCCATTGCCATTAACGTGGACGAAACCATGTGGAGCTGGATTGGCCTTTTTGGCGCTAACATGCTCATGGATATGACAGCCCTGGGCCAGAAAGGCATTGCACAACGCCATGTGTTCGACAACTATTGGCCGGGCTCGACCGAAACGTGCGTGTGGAAAAACGTCATTAGTTTATTGACCGAAGCTGCATCGGTTAAAGCCGCAACCCCTTTGTTTATTGAGAAAAACGAGTTAAAAGTATGGGGAAAAGGGCTTTCGGAATATAAGAAAAGCGTCAACTTCGTAGCCCCATGGGAAGGCGGCTGGTGGAGACTGGGCGACATTGTTGAGTACGAAATCAGTTCAACCTTATCAATGATTAAAACAGCCTCGCTGCACAAAAGCTCTATCCTGAAATATCGCAACGATTTGTGCAAGAAGGAGTTCGAAAAAGGAAAAAATACGCCCCCGTTCTATTATGTCTTGCCCGCCTCGACCAACAACATGAGCGGTTTGCGCGATTTTGTTAATTTGATGGTTGAACACGGAATTACCGTTCATAAACTCACCACAGATGTGGTGGTTGACCGTTCCGTTTTCCACACTGGCGACATTGTAGTTTCGCTGGCCCAACCCTTTCGTGCATTTGTGAAGGAGGTTATGGAAACACAGAAATACCCTGAGCGCCATTACACACCTGGTGGTGATATGATTAAACCCTACGATATTACCAGTTGGTCGTTGCCCTTGAATTTTGGGATTGAATCGTATGAAATCAACACAAAATCAACCGATTTGGAAAAAGCATTGACCCCCATTACGCAAATCGAATTTCCTCAAATCCCACAATCCGGAGGCGAATATCTGGTTTTTACTCCCGCTGACAACGAAAGCTATAAAGTTGTCTTTCTTGCGCTTTCAAAAAGCGAGAATGTGTTCCGGTTGACGGCTGATTATGTTGAGGAGGGAAAGACGCACCATGCGGGCAGTTTCGTGTTACGAAAATCGGCTGAAAACTTAGTAAACGAATTGAAAATGGCAGGATTGCCCAGCTATGTGCACCAAATTCCTTCAGCAATTCTAGCCGAACTTACAATGCCAACCATTGGCCTTGTCGAGTCCTGGTTTCATGACATGGATGCCGGTTGGACACGCTATTTGTTTGATTCATACGCAATTCCTTACAAAGTGGTTCGACCGTCAGAGTTGGCAGTATTGAACCTTCAGAAAAGTTTTCAAATCCTTATTTTTCCAAACCAGGAGTCCGATTTACTGATGTCGGGCAAACGAAAACGCGAGGACGATTATTATCCCATCAACCTGGAGCCCCAATATGCAAAAGGCATTGGTAAAAAAGGCATGTCGAATATCCTGAAATTTGTGGACAACGGCGGAACGGTACTTTCGTGGGGTCAATCGACAAACCTGTTTATGGGCATGCTGGAAATTGAGGTTTACAAAGAAAACAAAGAGGAGTTTAAACTGCCCATCAGTAACGTAATGGAAGCCCTGACAAAACGTGGGCTTGAGATAAGTGGCACGCACCTGTTGGTGAATGCAGTCGAAAACCATCCTCTTACCTATGGTATGCCCCGGTCGTTTCCCGTTTTTGTGGATGATTACGCGCTGTTCGAAACCGCCATTCCCTCGTTCGATACCGACCGCAGGGTAATCTTGTCGTTTCCGGAAATGGAAAAAGCCGTTAGTGGTTACCTTAAAAACGGCAAACTGTTGGAAGACAAAGCCGCTATGGTGTGGGTTAAGAAAAACCGGGGACAGTTTGTGTTTTATGGTTTCAGTCCGCACTACCGGGGACAAACACCTGTGACGTTCCGGTTGATTTTTAATGGGTTGTTTTTGTAATGGAATTGTCTTTGTAAAAAGTTACTTTTTTCAGAGTATGACTCGTGGAATCCGTAATGACTTTTATGCCGTAGTTTTCCAACCGTTGAAGAAAATGAGAAGTTGATTTGATTTTAAAAATTTTACTGTCAACATAAAAGACAAAATTTGGCGTTAAGTTGTCCAGATTCACCGGATGATTGTATCTCTGCCGCAGTGTCTCTGTTAATGAAGACAAGCTCATTCTGATATTTCTTTCCGGAGAGATCTGGTTTAACAATGTGGTGTCAAAAACGGATATCAAAAAACATGGGGTCAATATCGTGTCGGTTTTTATGTTGTTTATTGATAAAAAACTCTTCAACACTTCTTCATCGCTAATTCTTTCATTATTTTGTTTAATGATTGTCAACTCAACCTTATGCAGATCTGTATTTTTTGATTCATATTGAACATTATCTTTGCATCTAGAAAGCAAAACAGGAATTTTTGTTAGAAAATCAACGATTTTTATTGTATCTTCATTAAGGATATTGCAACTATTAGTAGTCCCAATAATGCCAACCTTTTTTACTTGAGCCGAAAAACTGTCACCATTAAATTTAACGACATCAGTATCTAAGGGTAATAAAACAGGCAATACCGCAATAAAATTATAAATTGTGTGAAAAGCAATAGCATACAAGAATTTAAAACGAAAACTTACGAAGCATAGTAACATCCCAAAACCAGAAAGTTGTATTATCGGGGGAATTTTCTCTATAATGCTCCCGTTAAAATTTGGAATGTGCAATAATCCAAACAATAGGCTGGTAAAAAAAACTAAGTAGAACTCGGAAATTTTTCCAAACCGTGTCAAATACATTAAATATCCAAGAACAATGAAAACCGCTACTATAAGCCAAAAACTATCGAAAATAAGATAGAAAACTGTAATTATGCCGTATCCACCCCACCAACCCCATATTTTCTGGCATCTGCAGTATTCGTAGTTT
>JBBISE010000216.1:0-4861 GCA_037441445.1 Salinivirgaceae bacterium | reverse complement strand
TTAACCGAAAATATAAACATATGAAAACAAGCAATTCAAAAGGGACTAAGACCATCAGCATTTGTTTCGAAACCGGACGCAGAACGGTGCTGATTCACAAGTTGATTGCCGAAGCCTTTATTCTGAAAAAACATCCTGGTTACGAGAATGTTATTCATTTAGACGGAAACACGCGCAATAACCATGTAAGCAATTTAGTTTGGGTAAAACGCGAAGAATGTATGTCGCATGTTTTAGCAAAATTGCACGAGAAAAACAAGACAAGACCTCCCCGGAAGCTAATCACCAACTCGAAATTGAGCATGGAGGACATCAGCCTTCTGAAATCGATGCTGGAAAAGGGGGTAAAACAAAAAGTGATTGCTAAGATGTTTTGCATTAGCGAAATGCAGGTGTCAAGAATTAAACATGGTGCCAACTGGGGACAGGTTAAGGCAAAGTAGCTTTATTAGATCCGATTAAAAAAAGGGCAGGCAATATCACCTGCCTTTTTCTTTTTAACAAATTATTTCTAAATTGCAGGCAGAAATTTAAACCTAAACAACATGATTATTGGAATAGCCGGGGGGACCGGATCGGGTAAGACAACTGTGGTCAGGAAAATTGTCAGCAGTATGTCCTCGGAGCAGGTTGCTGTCCTCTCGCAGGATTCTTATTACAAAGATATGGGACATTTTCCGCTCCACGAACGCATGGAAATGAATTTCGATCATCCTAATGCCATCGAGTGGCCGTTGCTGATTCAACACATTGCAGCACTGAAAAAGGGAAACACTATTGAGCAACCCATTTATTCCTATTTGACTTGCACGCGCAGTATTGATACAATAACGGTGCATCCAAAGAAAGTTACTATAGTTGAGGGCATCCTGGTTTTGACTTGCAAAGAGTTACGGGATCTTTTCGACGTAAAGGTTTTTGTGCAAGCCGATGCAGATGATCGCCTCATCAGGGTTATTACACGCGATATTGTGGAGCGTGGCAGATCGGTTGAAGCAACTATCGAGCGTTATCACAATACGGTAAAACCCATGCATGTGGAATTTATTGAACCATCAAAGTCATTTGCCGACATCATTGTTCCTCAGGGCGGAAACAACAAAGTGGCTATTGATATATTAAGCAACATCGTAAAAATGAACATTACCGAAAATTATGGATAATATACCTTTAAGCAATATTCTCTTCCTAGACATCGAGACTGTACCTTTTGTGTCTGATTATGAGTATCTTGACGTTAGGGCAAAAGCCCTTTGGGATAAAAAAGCATTACAAATTGCCAAATCACCGGAGGATAAACCGGAAAATTTATTTGCTAAGGCTGGAATTTTTGCCGAATTTGGAAAAATTGTTTGCATAAGTTGTGGAATCATTGCAAAGGAAGGTAGCGAACAGATCCTACGTATTAAGTCGTTTTACGATGACAGTGAAAAACTACTGTTAGCTGGTTTCGCCAACCTGCTCAATAAGTCATTTAATGACGATACTAAATATCTGTGTGCCCATAATGGCAAAGAGTTCGATTTCCCTTTCATAGCCCGCAGGATGCTCATTAACGGAATAAAAATTCCAACCCTGTTAAATACCGCCGGTAAGAAGCCGTGGGAAGTGAAGCACCTTGATACGATGGAGCTATGGAAATTCGGCGATTACAAGCACTATACTTCTTTAGATTTGCTGACCTATATTTTCAACATTCCCACCCCCAAAGACGATATCGATGGTAGTCAGGTTGGTTCGGTCTATTGGTACGAAGGCAATTTGCCCCGGATTGTAA
Organism: Salinivirgaceae bacterium; assembly: GCA_037441445.1. Taxonomy (GTDB): domain Bacteria; phylum Bacteroidota; class Bacteroidia; order Bacteroidales; family Salinivirgaceae; genus JAAYQU01. Next base: position 3,084 of record JBBISE010000216.1, on the reverse strand, counting down.
CTTATTGTCAGAAAGACGTTTCGGCAATTGTTAATCTCTTTTTAAGATTTAGGATCGAACCCATTATTGCAGAGCACCAGATCCGGTTTTTGACGTAAAGGCAAAATATTCAGAATATTTTAACGAAAAGAAAGAAATACAAACATAAATGGTTAATTTTGTCTAAGAGTAACACTCCGGTTTTATGTGTGGAATAAGCGGTATTTATTGCAATTTCCGAAGTTCGGATATCATCACGGCTTACCGGATGGCATCGGCCATGTACCACCGCGGTCCCAATCACACGGGTTATTTCACAGATGAATACGTTGCTCTGGCTCACAATAGGTTAAGTATTATTGATTTATCGGGCAAAGCGCATCAACCAATGATGAGCGACTGTGGACGATATATCATTGTCTTTAACGGCGAAGTTTTCAATTTTAAAGAACTGACAAGAAAATACAGTTTGGAATTGAAGACCCGAAGCGATACCGAGGTCATACTTAAGCTGTTTGTTATAAATGGAATTGATTTTGTCCAGGAACTGAACGGCATGTTTGCCTTTGCCGTTTATGACCGCGAAAAAATGGAATTATTCCTGTATCGCGACAGGTTAGGCATTAAACCCTTATATTACACCCAAAATCAGGATTCCTTTATTTTTGCCAGTGAACTAAAAGCCATTGTTGCTTTGCCCGAGGTTTACCGTGCCTTGGAATTAAATACCGATGCCGTAAGCCGGTACTTTCATCTGGGATATATCCCGTCACCGCACACCATATACCAAAACGTTTATAAACTCGAGGCTGGTACGATGATGAAAATATCATTGGACAATGTTCAACAGCGGAGGTGGTGGGGAATTGACAAGCATAAATTGTCGGAATGGACTGTTGACAATGAACAGCAGGCTATTCGCGATCTGGATGAACTGCTCAATGATTCCATTCGGTTACGCCTGATTAGTGATGTGTCAATTGGAACCTTGTTGAGTGGAGGCATAGATTCCTCTTTAGTGTCTGCCATTGCCGCCAAACATACAACAGAAACATTAAACACATTCTGTATCCGGTTTGAGTATGGGAAATATAATGAAAGCGAATGGGCGAAAAAAATAGCCAGGCATATTGGTTCAAACCACCACGAATTAACCGTTTCCGCTAGCGAGGCGATTGATTTTTTGCCAAAAATGATCCGGCACTACGATGAGCCCTTTGGTGATACATCTGCCATTCCTACCATGTTGGTCTCGAAAATGGCTTCGGAACACGTAACTGTAAGCCTTTCCGGTGATGGGGGCGATGAACTTTTTCATGGCTATGGGGCGCACCTTTGGGCTGAAAGGATGAATAAGCCTTATATTCAGTCATTTAAATGCGTTATTGGGACAGTTCTTAATTTGGGCAACAGCCGTATGCAACGCGCTTCATGGATGTTTCAACCAAATCCTAGCATGCAAGCTCACATCTTTTCACAAGAACAATACCTATTTTCCGACAGCGAATTAGCTGACCTGTTAAACCTTGAGCTTTCGGCACCATGGATACCAAGAACACTACAGGCGCACAGAAAACTAGAACCGGCTGAAATTCAGGCTATTTATGATACGCAATACTATTTGCCCGATGATTTGTTAACCAAAGTTGACAGGGCAAGCATGCTGTTTAGCTTGGAAAACCGAGTTCCGTTGCTCGACTATCGGATTGTGGAATGGGCATTGAACCTGAACCCAAAACTGAAAATCAGGGAAGAAAGGGGAAAATATATCCTTCGGCAACTATTAGCCAAATATATCCCAACGGAAATGTTCGATCGGCCCAAGAAAGGTTTTGCCATTCCCCTGAAGGAGTGGATGCGCGATGATTTAAAACAAACTTTTCTGGATTATTTAAGCCCCGATTTGTTGACAAAATATGGTATTGTAAATTCGGTAACTGTTGAGAACCTAAAATCAAGGTTTTATGATAATAACATCGATTATATTTACAATCGGCTGTGGTTGGTGGCCTCATTTCACATGTGGCTCGAACAGTCTCCCTTTAGTAGAAAATAGATTTTCCAAGACTTGACTAGTTTTGGATGCAAATGGGTTAGGTTGGCGGGTTGTCGATTTTGGAAATCAGCGTGTATTTAGCCTGCCTCATTTTCCATCTTTCCCTTGCATATTGCTGCATATCGGCAACAGTGTCCTTCTCATCAATGATTTCAAACCCCAATAATGTTTCAATGCTGTCTTCCATTGTAACAATTCCATCTATGCATCCATATTCGTCAAGGACAATGGCAATATGCTCTTTTTTTTCTCGAGCAGGGTTTCCCAGACACTGAGGAGGGGTTTTGTATCGGGGATAAAAACTATCTCCCTTTTAAATCTCTTAGCCGAAGACCAACGTTATCTTCCGCTAGTTTTTCGAACACGGATTGTCTAAAAACATATCCGGTGATATGTTCAGCATTTCCAAAATAGACTGGGATTCTGGAATATTTCAGATAATCTTTGTTTTTCAAAAAAATCATCCAGTTCCATGTTTTCGTCAGCCACTGTTGCTACAACCCGGGGCGTCATAACTTCCTATGCTTTAATGCTTTTCAGACGTATCAGATTTTGTATTATTTTATTTTCTTTTTCACCCAAAACACCTTCTTCTGTTCCAATTGTTGCCAGCGCCGAAATCTCCTCAATACTCGTCGAGTGCTCCGAGGCGTTGCTTGAAAACAATTTGGTTATTAATGATGAAGCGATTACTAACGGGTAAGTTATGAAAATCATAAAGGAAGTAACGGCACCGGACGGGATGGCCAATTCTCTCCAGTAGCGGGCACCAATGGTTTTTGGTATAATTTCGGTAAAGACCAGGATAAGAATGGTTAGAATTGCAGAGACTATGCCAAAATAGGCTTCCCCGAATACCTTTGTGGCTTCGGCACCGAGACTCCGGCTGCGCCTACTGTGTGAGCCACCGTATTCAGAGAAAGAATGGCCGACAAGGGCCGATCAATTTTTTGTTTTGGCTTTATCAGAGTTGATGCTCTTTGACTACCTGCTTCTTGTTTTACTTTTAAAAATGACATTGGAGTTGAGAGCAAAACGGCCTCCATTAT
>JBBISE010000215.1:0-4879 GCA_037441445.1 Salinivirgaceae bacterium | reverse complement strand
ATTTAAATCAAAGCAAGATTGTTTTAACCAACAACCTTATGAAACTTGACAACTAACAATATAATTCCGAAATAGAGAGCAAAAATCCAGAACCGTACACTTCGCTTGTTGTATAAGTCGATAAAAAACAGAGTGATGGGCAATGGCAGGAACAAGACGACAGTCTCTTTCGAAATAAACGCAAAAAGCAGCGATAGCGAAAACAGAAAAGCATACAAAACTTCGTTCTTTTTGACTGTAAACCTGTATCTGTCAATCCAATAAACCGACAGGAATAAAAAGAAAGCCACGTAAATATCGGCCATAATTTTGTCCGAATGGAATAGAAACGGGTGTATAAAAACAGTAAGGCAAAGGGCCAGAAAAGTTTGAACATTCCCGTATTTCTTTACCAATGAGTACACTAAAAAGAGAATCGACAGTGAAACGATGAGTGATGGCATTGAGGATGAAAAATCACTGACCCCAAAGAAAAAATACGATAGTGCCAAAGGAATAAGAATTCCAAATCGAAAGCTGAATGAATTATCAAACACAAGTGTACCATCGGCCATGTTTTTGGCCAGGCGGGCATAAACCATATCGTCGAAACCATAATGTCCAAAATAACCAAATACATGATACAAGACAAGTAAAAGCCCGAAAAACAAGAAGATATAAAGAGAATTGTTCTTATTGAAATTCATGTTTTTAACGTATTTGGGGTTATTGGAAGAAATGCATATAAACAAACAACAGAGAAAGTTGATTCATACTTAAGTGAACCTGCTACACTGCACTACTTTGCTACAACGACTTTTTTTGTTACCATGTTTTCCCCGTTAAAAAAACGACAGATGTAAACTCCGGCATTCAAATCCGAAACATCTATCTGATATTCTACTTCAGTGTTTATTTCAGATAATTTTGGCAGACTCTTTACCATCTTTCCTGCAATATCATAGAGTACCAGGGTTGATCCGGAACGAAGTTCATTTTTGAAACGCACCCGAATGGTTCCATTAGCCGGATTTTCAAGAATATCGAAATCGAATAGCGAAGCTACAGTGCCTTCTTGTATGCCTACCGTATCCCTTTTTTCAATGCGCACATCATCAATAAACCAGGAATACCAAAAATTGTCATAAACCGTGTTATAGGCTCGCCATGCAACGTAAATTGTTTGTCCAACGTAGTTGTCGAGCGGCAAAACCACTTTGTCTTCGTACTGATTAATCCAGGTATTCAAGAGAAACGCATCCCAAACAACAGTCCAGTTGATTCCGTTTGTCGAAATTCCAACGGTGGAATGATCGTACCACAAACTGCCAAATTGAGCGAAGGTTTCGAACGATAAATCTGCCGGTTCTGAAATAGTAATGGCAGGCGAAATCAGCCATTCGTCCTGTGGATTCTCCTGATAATCCCAACCAACCATAGCTTGTTTTTGTTTGTGCTTTGGTGCAACAGTAAAAGTGTTGTTATCGCTGTCTTCATATTGTTCGGTGCCCACCTGCTGCCAAATAAACCAGGTTGTGGGTTCGCTAATAATGTTCCATCCTGCCGGAGGAAAAGCACCTTCGAAACTCTCTTCGAAAATTGGGGCAATTCCCTTCCATTCAACGACATAGGATTCTGATGTTGCCATGTTGTCGTACATATCACTCATAACAAACCAGACGGTACCCGTGGTGTTGTTTGGCTGCCCCGGTATTTGACCACTAAAGGTGTAGTTGCCGCGTGACCTTTCAACCACCGACATTTCGAAAAATTCATTACCATTGCCAACGTTGTAAACGCCCTGAACGGTGGGCGTAGCAGGCGATTCGTCCCTTACTACTACTGTAACGGGCATGTCAAGATCGGCGTATTGGGCAGTCTCGGAAATACTTATTAATTCAGGAGCATCGGTATCCGGTCCGTTTAGGTTGATTTTAACATTGTCAAGATACATATTCCAGCCATAATCGCTAACCGCTTTAAAGACAATGTATTTTGTAGATCCAGGGGTGGGGAAAATATAGCTATACTCAAACCAACCTTCGGTCGTTTCAACGGGTTCGAAGTTGGTTGCACGGTGAACTCCGCCCAACATTTGGGCGTTGGTCATGTTGGCATCATCGGCAAGATAAACCTGTATCTTGTCGGCCCGATTGCTGATATTGGCTGTCCGGTAAACCCAAAACCGTACCACATACTTTGCTGCTGTAAAACTCAACGGTGGCGAACAAAGAATAGCTGTACTTCCTGTCTGAGCTGAGAAAGAGCGATAATACATCATACCCGATGAATTGTCGTGGGGTAAGCATGACGGGTTTTCTCCCATGGCCAGGGGCTGGAAGGCATAATTACCGGTAATTTTTTTCGATTGCCAACCCAGGGGTAACGTTTGGGTATTTTCAAATCCCTGAATAACTGGAAAATCGGAAATTGGGCATACGGCTGTAGTTGAAATTAGAACATTTTGGGATTGTTGCGAATTTTGTGAGGCAATAGTTATGGTTGAAGCCTGAATCTGTCCGAAGGAAATACCTGTTTCAGGAACAAACTGTCTGACAATAATAGTGTCTGTTTCGTATGATGTCAAAGGAATGGAGGTAATTTGATTTGTGGCTGTTTTGTCATAAAACACAACGTTCCAGCCCGATTGACAGGCCAACGAATACGCGTCGGTATTGATGCCCGTATTTTTGATTTTTAATCGGTAATCGTACCACGAACCGGAAAAGGCAATGGTGTCGGGGTTAATTCTCTCAACTTCAAGGCCGTAATCGTTTACCATCCTCAGTTTTACATCGTCTATAGACAGGTACCAGGGAGAGTTGGTAGAAATGCCATGAATTCCAAGGTAATACGTTCCACTGGCTGGTGGAGTAAATGTTTCCTGAATTTGTTGATATTCAGTGTTGTTTACAGCAACTAACGTTTGAATGGTCGTTGACATTGCCGATGGTAGAGTGTCGGTTCCCCATTTTATTTCTAGTTGAAAGCCAGCAATACCGTCGGTTTTGTACCACATTGAAAACTCGTATGTTTGGTTAGCAACTAACGGCATTTCGTGGAACATCCAGGCGTTGCTGTTGTAGGGAAACCAGGCATACCAGTTTCCTGTCCGTGGGCTTCGGTTATGGCTTTGCTCGCCTGTTCCGGCCATCCATTTTGGGGTTTGGCTGTTATACCAACCCGCAGGCTTTACGCCATCGGTATTGTCGGTTTCAAAGCCATCTTCAAATACTATCTGGGCTGATGTCAGTGAGGTTATGAGCAGAAGAGTTGAAAGGATAATTAAAGGCTTCATGTGTTTAAGTTTTAAGAATAATGGATAAAAATCAACGATAACGCGTCCAATTTTTCTGTCCGCAAAGCATCAGGACTTTTCACCTTGATTGAAATTTTATTTGGCAAAATAAGGGTTTATTTTTGATATTTCAGTTGTTTTTACAGGAAAATGAGGGACAAGGATAACAACCGGTTCGGATCTAAGCTATGATTATTACCAAGAGATCTACTACTCAGCGGGCTTGTTTTTAATGGAACAATCGTAAATTTTGTTTCATGCTTGGAGTTTACCAAAATGATCTTCGAAGTAGTATTGCTGTTAGAATGTAAAAAAAACAGGGAGTGTCATACTTTTGACTCCCCCTGTTTGTTTGATTTAACGCAAATGCAGAGAACTACAAGGCAAATAATTATCCCTTATTATTACTTCCCAAAACATTTACAATTTTGTGCTTGTAAAGTTCCTTCAGTTTGTCGCGGGCTGGGCCAAGATATTTTCTTGGGTCAAACTCGGACTGTTTTGTTGCAAAAACTTCGCGGATGGCGGCTGTCATGGCCAATCGGCCATCAGAATCGATATTGACTTTGCAAACAGCTGACGTGGCTGCATGCCGAAGTTGCTCTTCGGGTATCCCGATAGAATCCTTAAGGTTTCCGCCATATTTGTTAATTGTTTCCACTAAATCTTGTGGAACCGACGATGCACCGTGAAGCACAATGGGGAAACCGGGAATACGCTTCTCAATCTCTTCTAAGATATCAAAACGTAATGGTGGAGGAATAAGAATTCCCTGAGCATTTCGGGTACACTGGGCTGGTGTAAATTTGTTGGCACCATGCGATGTTCCAATGGAAATAGCTAACGAGTCCACGCCGGTTTTTTTAACAAAGTCTTCCACCTGATCGGGTTCCGTATAGGTATGGTGTTCGGCTTGCACATCGTCTTCAATGCCTGCCAGAACGCCTAACTCACCTTCAACAGTAACGTCGTGTTTATGGGCAAATTCAACCACTTTTCTTGTCAGGGCAACATTCTCTTCGTACGGGTGGTGCGAACCATCAATCATGACCGAAGAAAAGCCCATTTCAATACAACTTTTGCACAACTCAAATGTATCGCCATGATCTAGGTGGAGAACAATGGGAATATTGTAGCCCAATTCCTTGGCATATTCGACAGCTCCCTGAGCCATGTATCGTAATAGTGTTTGATTGGCATATTTGCGAGCTCCGGAGGATACTTGAAGTATTACCGGTGATTTGGTTTCTACACAAGCCTGTATAATTGCCTGCATCTGTTCAAGGTTGTTAAAGTTGAACGCTGGAATGGCATATTTGCCTGCTACCGCTTTGGCAAACAATTCTTTGCTGTTTACCAAGCCCAATTCTTTGTAACTTACCATAATATTTCAGTTTTATAGTGTATAACAAATAAAAGTTAAAGTTGTGTTTGGAATGATCCTGTTTTTAATCCCTTACAAAGATAAAACAATCTTTGAGATTTATGGTAGAAAAAGCTCAGCCGAAAATGCCAATCCATAGAACCTGTGGAAAACGATAGGGTTGAAAAAAAAGGGGCTGTCTAAAAAGACTAGACAGTCCTTTTTTTTTTGTTAAAAAA
>JBBISE010000214.1:0-4884 GCA_037441445.1 Salinivirgaceae bacterium | reverse complement strand
ATTCAAATGCAATACACTAAAAAAAAGAGGCTGCCTTTTTAGACATCCTCTTTTTTTTGCTGACAGAGCGTTGAAACTACTCTTCAGAAAATTCACTTACCAGCCTCTGATAGGCACTGAAGGTGTTGGCCCTGGAAATAAACCCAAGGTAACGATCATTGTCAATAACCGGTAAATTGTAGTGATGGGTGTTTCGGAATTTTCTTACTACTTCCTCCATTGTCTCAGAGGGCTTAATCAGTGGTGTTGGCATATACATTACATCCTTCACTTTTACAATATCATAAAGTTCTGACTTTAATAGCAAATGTCGGATATCATTAAGAAATACAATACCCATAAACTTACCTTGATCAATAACCGGAAAAATGTTTCGCTTACTTTTGGTGACAATCTTAATAAGATCGCCCAAGGTTGCGCCAGAAGTAATTTCAAGAAAATCTTTCTCAATCAGGGAGTCGATTTTCATTAGGGTCAAAGCAGCTTTATCTTTATCATGGGTTATTAAAATACGCTGTTCGGCCAGTTGACGGGTATAAACAGAGTTCGAAGCAAAGTATTTTACCAATACATAAGACGATACGCTGGTTATCATTAAAGGAAGTAAGAGGGCGTAACCGCCTGAAATTTCAGCAATAAGGAAGATAGCAAAGAGGGGTGCATACATAATACCACTCATAACTCCACCCATCCCTATTAAAGCAAAGTTTACTACAGAAACCTGGGCTATTCCACTGATATTTATCAAAGTTGCAAACAAAATTCCCACATGGGCGCCAATAAACAAGCTGGGCGCAAAAATACCACCAACACCCCCGGCTCCAAATGTGGCCGAACTGGCAAACGCTTTCAAAGCAATAATAAGGGAAAGAATAACAATAGTTGCTGTAACGCTCCCTGCAAACGATTCAAAAAGGCTGCGGCTGAATAAAAAATCGAAATTTCCAGCTAAAATAAGGTTCACTTCCTTATACCCCTCCCCATACAATGGTGGAAACAAAAATATGAGTATTCCCAATAGGCCTCCGCCAGTCAGCAGCCGTTTTCTTCCTCCCATTTTTGAAAAAAAACTGCCCATGCGTAAATAAATGAAGGAAAAATATGCTGACACCAAGCCACAAAAAAGCCCCAAGCCAACATAGTATGGTAAATCATTGACCGTATAAGTAGTAACAACCTCAAAAGGATACAAAATGTCATTACCTATCATTAAATAGGAAGTTACAATAGCCGATACAGAAGCAATAAGCAACGGAATGAGCGATGACATGGTCAAATCCAGCATCAGAATTTCGAGGCTAAATATGATACCGGCCATAGGTGCATTGAAGATAGACGCAACGGCTCCCGATGAGGCGCACCCTATCATTAACGTAATTTGCCTGTAGTTTAGATTAAAAGCCCTGCCGATGTTCGAGCCCAAAGCTGCTCCTGTTCCCACAATAGGGCCTTCCAATCCAACGCTGCCTCCAAAACCTACCGTTAAGGAACTGGTAATTAAAGAACTAAACATCTGGTGTTTTTCAAGGTATCCTCTTTTCTGCGAAATGGAATGCAAAATGCCAGGAACCCCGTGACCTGACGGGCGCTTAATAACATACTTCATAAAAAGAAGGGCAAGAAGTATTCCAATTACTGGATAGAAAAAATAAAAATAGTTGAGATTTAACAAACTGCTGGCACTTTGCAAACCAAATGCTGCCAGGTGTACCAGACTCTTTAGAACCACTGCGGCTATACCAGCAACTAAACCTACAACTGCGGCTAAGATCCGGATTTTTTGTTGTGTGGTAAAATGTGTATTAAACCAGAATACAAACCGATTCCATTGGTTATTCCGTGGCATTGCTCATTTATTTGCATTTTCTTAATTTACTCAACCGCATATCTGACAATTTGCTCATAGACAGGACTCCAACCATGCCATGCTCCATAATCGCATAGTGACTCATTATGCCACAAGAGTGTGAATGTCCCGTTTACCTTTTTCACTTTGTCAATTATTTGTCGTGCCTGAAAGACGGCTTCGTCGGGTGAAAGTTTCATATAAAGGTTCAAGGCAGCATCCATTACCTGAAACGGATGGATTACCAATGGCGTTACTTTATTGGTTTTAAGGCTGAAAAATTGAAATGTCCCTGCATAGCCACAGCGAAATCCAATGCGGGAAGGATATCCCATACTAAAATCGTGCAGAATATTCAGGTTGATCAGGTTCTCATAACTAGAAGGTAATGTGAACTTTACGAAATGAAAACGGCTGTGCTCAACATCTTTGCCAATTATTTCCGACAACGTGGACACCTCGTTTTGCAGTATGCTAAAATCAAAAAATGACGAAAAAGAAGGATGGATTCCAATTTTGTATTTTTGAGCATGCATCAATATTAGTTCCTGGAATTCTTGATTATTGATGGGAACGGCTTTGTCAACCCCTCCATAGTTGGCCAACAAGAAAAAATAGTAGGGAGTGAGGTTGTACCTGTAATGTATTTGGTATAAAGTTTCGTAAGTGTCGAACGGATCACACTGTGAACCAATATAAACCTTAAGTCTGCGGGAAAACTCAGAGAAATCAGTCTTGGCCAAAGAACGGGCTAAACCTCCTATTTGCCTGATTATTCCTTTGTTTAAATATGCGTAAGCATTATCAACATCTATGGTGGGAACAAATTTGTAGGTCGGCTCTGAAATAACCAAATCAGGATATTTGTTTGAAAGGATATCCTTCAGCCATCCGACCCAAATGTTGACTACAGGTTCCATTAGAAAGCTTTTCTTCCAGGCAATGCTGTTTCTTGGATCATATCGGCCAAAGCGGTCGAGTTTGCTGTTAAGATATTCCTCGTAACGGGAAAGCAAATAGAACGAAGCGGAAAAAATATCAAAAGGTAAATGGCCGTTCGTAGTGGTAAAAAAGATTGCGGTTCCCTGGTACTCTTGAACATCAAGGTGTTGAGGGATAATATCTTCCTGTACTAGCAAAAGAGCTGGCTGAATGTGGATTACATCGTCAAAAGGCTCAAGTGAGTAATTTAATTTTGGACCAGTGTAAGATAAAAATTCATCGCGTAAAGTTGTTATCCTGAAATCGACATTGAAGTTTCGCGCAAAAACAAAGTCGAGGATATACTTTAAACGGTTTGAAATTTTATGTGTATATATTAATATCATAGCAAGTTAATAATTTAAGTCGGCAAAGATAGATAAGAATTTTTGCTTTTCATTGTCCCAATGCAATGAATTGGCTGCTTTTTGAAGATATTCAGCAAAGTAGCCCTTTCTTTGGTTCGATATCACTTCATTCAATGTTTGTGCCAATAATTCAGGTTCCCGTTCGCCTAAAACCTTCCCAATGCCATATTCCTTTACCAAACCCGCCATAACAGGAAGGTTACTTACGACAACGGGAATTCCCGATTGTATGTAATCAAAAATTTTATTTGGCAGCGCAAAACGGTAGTTCAACCCCTGGTCTTCCTCAAGTGAAATTCCAACTGTGGCTGAACTTGTTAATGTGTGTAACCTGTCGTAGGCTACATGCCCCAAAAATGTTATCTTTTCAGCTGAATTGCTTTGACGTGCTTTTTCTTTTAAACTGTCGAGCAAATCGCCATTTCCGGCAATGACCAACTTGGCATCGGGTAAGAACGTCATTGCATCAATCATTAATTCTATGCCTCTACCTTTATTTACAGCGCCTTGATAAAGTATAACTGTTTCCCGGGAGACAACATTACCGAATGCTACTTTTTTTATGGGAACATTTCTGACAACTTCAAATTCCTTTCCGTATTTTTGAAAATAAATTTCAGCTATAGGTTCACATACCGTTAGTGCTTTATCAACACGTGGAACTAAAAATGATTCCATTTTCACCCAAATTTTTTGAACCCTGGGTCTTTCTACCAATTCAGGTACCTCAGTAAACAACTCATGACTGTCATACACCAGGTACCCCTTTTTTATTCGAGAGGCTAACCAACACGCCGGCAAAGTATCTAAATCATTAGCTATCAACACACTGAATGGTTTAAACAACAGGAACAAAAAAAGCCTGATGTTATACTCAGCATAAAAGAACATGCTTTTTCTAAAAAGCAGACGAAACCTGAAAATCTTGTACGCCCTTTGGAACAGTGAGCTTTTGGGCAACATACGTCCAACAACTAGCACATCGAAACCTGCCTCATGCAATGTCAGAGCAGAGCGGTTTACCCGCTGATCGTTCTCCAAATCATTAGTGACACAAAGTATAACCCGATACATTAAAGCAATTTTTTTTACAGGCCAAATGTAGCTAAAATAGGCAAATGAATATACCAAACTCATAAATTAGTACCCGGCGTTTTGTGTTTTTAAAAAAAATATTACCTTAGCAAACTGAAACATAGGGTTTTCGTAAGTTTCATTTTTATTTATAAGATACTGTAATACAAATACAAATCAAATACTTTTTTTTATGGAGCCATTGTATATTGAAGGTACTGATGAATCCCCAACAATAATTCTGGATAAGTCGGCTGGTAAGTTCGAGTTTTCAGGAAAATCACTCCCAGAGGATGTCAAAGCCTTCTATAATCCGGTGTTAGAGTGGTTAGACGGGTACATTGCAAACCCAAATCCCGATACAGTTGTAAATTTCAAAATGGACTATTTTAATTCTGCTTCTGCGAAACAGATCATGGATATAATGTCTTGTTTTGAAAAAGTGTATCAAAAGGGAAACAAAGTTTTAATTCGCTGGCATTTCATGTCCGATGATGAGGATATGGAAGAGGCAGGGTCTTCCTATGAGGGCATTATTGATGTTCCCATTGAATTAGTTGCCTACTTGTAAAGTTTCACCACGTTGTTGGGTGTAAAGTTTAAGATTTCCCGACT
>JBBISE010000213.1:0-4927 GCA_037441445.1 Salinivirgaceae bacterium | reverse complement strand
TGTGCAGCTTTATGTTCTCCGTGTCTTGGTAGTGAAAAGGGGATTAGGGATTAGGGATATAAAAAAACAGGATTCCCCAGTTTGAAGGCAATCCTGTTTCTGAACTGTAGACAATTTCTTTATTGCAATGCGAAATTAATTGGTAATACAAATTCGACATTAACCTGTTCACCGCTCTGTTTGCCAGTATCCCAGTCGGGCATGCTTTGTACTACTCTAACTGCCTCGGTATCTAAAAGGTCAAGAACACCTCTTTAAATTTTAACATCGGCAATGGCGCCGGTTCTAGTAACCACAAAGGAAACGAATACTTTTCCCTGAATGCCTTTGGCTTTGGCCTCGGCAGGATACTTAACATTTGTTTGCAGGTACTTAATCAATTCTTGCGTGCCACCTTTGTAGGTTGGAGGATTTTCAACAACAGTGAAAACTTCTCCTTCAACTTTTACACCCTTTGCCTGAATTGTTTGTCCCGATGGTTCAGCCATTGTTTCATTGACTGTAGCTTTATTTTCCAACGATTTTGTAGTCGGAATGTCCTCTTTTTGGTTGCATGCGAAGGCAATGAACAGAATACCTGCCAAAGGAATGATTACTAAAGACTTTAGTTTACTTAGAGGTGATGATTGTTGTTTCGTTAACATAATGAAGCGTTATAAAGTTAATGATTGATTGAAGGCGTTGGTCAGCCCCAAACTGGAACCAACCCCGTGTTGAAAAAGGAGCAGTTGTTACCTGATGCTGTCACTGCAATGCTCCTTTACAGCGCCATCGGCAAGGTACTCATGGGTTTCTTTGATTTTTTTGCGGTATAGCCACACAACCGGGTTTATCCAAAACAACGCTGTGACAATTTCGGACTGAAAAATATCAAGCGTATGCCATTGTCGTACGTGCACTTTCTCGTGTGCCAGAATCACCAGCAAATCAGGACTGTACTTAAGTTTCGCGGGGATAAACATGTTGCGCATGAACGAAAACGCTGTGGGTTGATCAGTCCAGTACAGATTTCCGTTGGAAGTAATTTCGAGTTTCGAAGCGTGGCGTATCTTTCTGATTTTCATAACTTTCCAAATCAGACGTACCGCCAGCATCAGCAATTTAGTTGCGTATAACGATATCCAAAAGAAAGAGCCCACAAAGCCTGTTTCGGCTGTAAGCTGCGCCTGGGGTGTGCCAGTGCCAATTGTCACTGCTTTGAGCACCACCGTTGCCATTTCGCCCTGTACCGGAATCCGGAATAGGCCTGAAAACAGAGGCAAAATGGCGGACAAAACCAAGGTTAATGCAAGATAAAACCGATGGTGCTTGAAATGTGTATCCTTCTGCACCACAGTGGCATAAATTGCATAAAACAAAACCAAAGCCAAGTTGGCCTGAATGAAATATGTAATGAACGGTGCCATAGCTATTGCTGTTTCTTGTCTTCTATTTCTTTCTGAATCAAACGTTTAATCTGTTCCATCTCCTCAACGCTAAGATCCCCTTCTTTCGAGAAGAACGAGAGCAATCCCTGGAATGAGTTATCGAAGTAGTTGCTAATGAACTTTTTGAAGAAGCCTCGCTTGTACTCCTCTTTCGAGATTACGGGAAAATATTCATACGTTTTCCCATACGATTTATGGTCAATAAAACCCTTGGTTTCCAGAATACGGATGATGGTAGAAACCGTGTTGTAAGCTGGTTTTGGGTCGTCGAAGAACTGAATCAGCTCTTTTACAAAACCTCCTCCGGTTTTCCAGATAATTTGCATTACCTGCTCTTCGGCTTTTGTGAGTTCTTTCATTTTACTAATTTTAAAGAAAGCATGAATGACGATACAAATATTCAACTATATTTTTAGTTTGTCAACTAATTTTATAGTTATTTTTTAAAAAATTTACTTAAACACTGAATATCAATACTTTTCGATATAAAAAAATTGATTCTATTTCAACACTTCCCAACAAAAAGTCCAATCGTATAAATGTTACCTGCCTTTATAAATAGCCTGATCGGTTCCAATCACAAAGGGAATCCCGTTGTAAACGGCAATATCCAGACCTTGTCCGTTTCCCGGATATTGGCTCCAACTGTTATTGGAAAAGAGGTGTATTCCGTTGTCAGTGCCTATTACCCATGGTTTACCATCGGAAACATAAATATTATGCCCCGATCCGCCACCCTCCAGCCGAACCCAACCACTTCCCGTCCCCTTGTATATGGCGTTATCGGTTACTATTACGTAAGGTGTTCCGTTCTCAATAGCTATATCTTTGCCGGCTCAGTCACCTGGGTATCGGGTCCATGCACTACCACTAAATGAATAGATTGCATCATCGGTTCCAATGACCCAAAGTGTACCCCTATCACAGGAAATTCTTTTACCTGTGCCATCTCCGGGTAGCCTTTGCCACCCCGAACCTGTTCCTTTATAAATGGCATTGTCGGTTCCAATCACATAGGGCGTGCCATTATAAACGGCAATATCCCTGCCTTTGCCATCACCGGGATACTGTGACCACGAGTTGTTTTTAAAGAAATGTATGCCATCATCTGTTCCGATTACCCAAATAATGCCATTATCGACACAAATTCGTTTTCCCGATCCACCACCAGGAAGAACAGTCCATTGCGCATACAGCGCAGAAACCAATAATTGAAAAATTGCTAAAATCACGATTGCTTTTTTCATCTGTTTATGTTTTTTGTTATGTATTGACTTTCTACACATTGAGCCCCCAAGGGGCTTTGCCAAACGGAGTTGGGATTAAGGATTCACAATAACCTTAACCACCTCGGAATATCGCTTTTCTGATAGTTTCACAAAATAAATGCCGTGTTGAATGCCTGAAATATCCATGGAGAATTCATGGCTTTTAATGGCGGTTTGGGTAATTAACTGTCCGTAAAGATTGTAAAGAGCAATATTGAATCCTTTATAGCCATCAACATTGAGTATTCCGGTTGCCGGGTTTGGATAGACCTTGCCTATGTTTTCTATTGTAATGGATTCATTTGCAGAAAGTACGATATCGTTAACCGCTTGCTTCCAAACCCCGTTACCATAAGTACCCACATACAAAGTATCGTCCTTGATACAAACGGGTCCAACGCTGGTATTGATAAGCCCTTGGATAACCGGTTCCCAAAATTGTCCATAACTTTTGGTAGCAAACACACCTCTGTCGGTGGTAATAAACAATTTTGTACCCGAACTGGCAAATCCACCAACTGAATAGCTGGTTTGAAGCCCGTTGTTGGCCTGTGACCATGTGTTTCCGTTGTCGAAACTGACGTACATCCCCCTATAGTTCATGTAAACAAAGAGGGCTTCATCGGTTGTAACAAAAGCAAGGGGTTCCCTGTCGGTTGGTAAGCCGGTATTCGATATAACCCAATTCAGGTTTTCATCGAGTCTCAGGAGTTGTCCATTGCCACAGGCTGCCGCGAAAGGAATTGAATTATACACCGTAAATCCATAAAACATATTGCAATACTGTCCCGGCAAACGAATATCGGTCCAACTTTGTCCCAAATTTTGAGTAAAAAACATGCGGTCGTCTTCCCAAACGTAGATTCGCTGTCCTGAAACGTAAAAGCGATGTGGATCGTCGCCAACATAGGGAATATTATCGGAAATATCAGTCCAGGAAAGCCCTTCATTGGTTGAATACACTACCTGAGCATCGCCGTAGGGATAATTGGGCGTTGAGTATTTATAACTGGCAAAAATGGTATCATTCACCAGTTTTACTACGTTTATTCCTGCTGACAAATTGGGGTAGATAGGAAAGGTGGGAAAGGAAACTTCGTTCCATGCACCTGAATTATTGAGTTTAAATACTTTTGTTCGATCCGAAGCCACAACAATATTGCTATTTGCTGATATTGAGCTTATTGACGAGCAGACCATACCCTGTCGAAGATGAGACCAATTGCCATTTTGAAAGAAAAATACTCCTTGTGTCGCGGTTCCACAGACCAGTGTTGAACCCATCAATGCAAGGGATGTAACAGATCTGTCAGTCAGACCTGTGGATATTTCGTTCCAGGATGTAGCACCATTGGAAGAGACGAAAACGCCAGAACCTTTTGTGCCCATGTAAAGCTGATGTCCGGATTTCGCGAGCACAGAAATCTCAGACCCGGCAGTGTATTGGTGTTGCCAGTTTGCGCCAAAATCGGTGCTTATGTATAAATTATCGGTGTACACAGCGAACAAAGTATCGTCAAAGACCTTTAGCAAAGAGACCTCTGTTAAAGGCAACCCATTGTTTACCGGTAACCACTGTCCCAGCAAAATTGAATTTCGGTAAACGCCTTTCTTTGTGCCACAGAAGACGAAATCGGTTGTAAAATCAATGGAAGTCACTCGTGTGAAATAATAATTGCCAATCCAGGGATTCCAGAGTGTATCGGTAGGCAATCCCGTATTGTGGGTTGTCCAGGTTCGTGCCGTGTCGGTGGAGAAAGAAAAACCGGTTTGGTCGTTTCCGGAATAGAGGGTCCCTCCCACCCCAGTCAGCGATAATGCCCTGATATTTCCAAAGGATGGCGATATTGTGGAAGGATTTTCAATGTCAACAGCATACAAACCATAAAAATCGCCGCCTACAAGGAGCTTGTTTCCAACCTGAACAAGACTGGAAAATGTTCGTATTGAATTAATTCTCCATCGATCAGCAACTTCCGTTTTCGAGAAATAACCACATTCAGTTGATGCAAGGCACATAGTGTCGTTGGCAAAAATGGCTGTAACTTTTGTATTTCCATACGGGCCGTCGGTTTGAACCCATTGGGCAATGCTCGGTTGGATTATTGCCAGGGTAAGAACGAGAGTAAAACTGCGTAGAGTGTTTTTAGGGATACTGGAGAGCATTAACATAGGTCAGAAATATTAATGGGTAAATCCTTTGGTAAAATTAGCACTATTTCATTCCGTATG
>JBBISE010000212.1:0-4997 GCA_037441445.1 Salinivirgaceae bacterium | reverse complement strand
TAAATAATATTGATATATATGTTTTTACATTCAATTTTTTTAACAAAAAAAAAAAGGACTGTCTAGTCTTTTTAGACAGCCCCTTTTTTTTAAAGTTTATTTCTATCAATAGTTCGTTAAACTTTTTTAACTATCTGATAATCAATACATGCTTCGACTACGCGCAGCATGACGCAAGTGATTGATATTGAGACACTTGTCATTTTGAGCGGAGTCGAAAAATAAAAGTTTAACGAACTATTATCTATTATTTGTAAACTTTAATTTCAACATCGTTGTTCAGAGCCATTAAACCATTAATGGCCAGCGCTTTCATTTCATCTTCGCCGGGGTACACAACCACAGGTGCAATAAATTCAACCATACTGCGGACATACGCCACTAAAAACGGGTTGTGGGCAATACCTCCGGTCAGGATAATATTGTCAACGTTTCCTTTTAACACAGCGGCCATTTCGCCAATGGCTTTGCCAACCTGGTATGACATGGCATCCTGAATCAGTTTAGCTTTCTCATCGCCTGCAATCGATGCTTTTTCAACCTCGTAGGCATCGTTTGTATTCAGATAAGCTACCAAACCACCTTGTCCGGTAATCATTTTCTTCACCTGGTCGAGTGTGTAGTTGCCACTAAAACAAAGCTTTGCTAAAGCACCGGCAGGTAATGTTCCTGTGCGTTCGGGCGAGAATGGGCCTTCGCCGTCAAGGGCGTTGTTAACGTCAATAACGCGACCTTTTTCGTGTGCTCCGACTGAAATACCGCCACCAAGGTGGGCAATAATCAGGTTGTTTTCCTCGTATTTTTTATTGAGTGTTTTGGCATGTGCACGGGCAATGGCTTTTTGGTTTAACGCGTGGAAAATAGAACGACGTTCGAACAAAGGGTGTCCGGTAAAACGGGCTACATCCTGCAATTCATCCACCACCACGGGATCGGCAATAAATGCACGGGCTCCTTTAATCGTTTGAGCAATATTGAAGGCAATTAAGGCTCCCAGGTTGCTGGCATGTTCGCCATTAATCCCGGAACGCAGGTCTTCCATCATTTGCTTGTTAACTTCGTAAACGCCACCTTCAACGGGTTTTAGCAAACCACCACGGCCTACAACGGCCTGTAAGGTTGTTATATCGATTTCTGCGGCTTTTAATTCCTCAATGATAACTTCCTTCCTGAAACCGAATTGATCGATAATTTTAGGGTATTTGGCAATCATTTCCGAGGGGTGACGCAACGTCTTCAGGAAAATGTTTTTTTCGTTTTCATAAACGGCAATTTTGGTCGATGTAGAGCCGGGATTAATTGCCAGGATGCGTTTGTATTCCATAGTTTGGTTGTTTTTATGTTATTTGTAATTAAGCCATTAAGCATGCAAGCGCAACGCAATAAAATTTTGATTTCGGGCTTTCGCTGCGGGACATAACCACAACAGGTTTTATAGTTCCTTGGATTAGCCCCGCTAATTCTCCTCCTCCAAAGAGCATTAGGCCTTTGTAAAAGCTGTTGCAGGCTTCGAGCGAGGGGAACAAAAGAACATCGGCATCGCCGTTAACAGGTGTTGGCACCCCTTTTATTTCAACACTTTCGGGATCGCAGGCCAAAAATACATCTAAAGGGCCATCAATAATGCATTTGGGAAGTTGTCCACGTTCAACCATTTTGCACATCATGGCAAAATCTACCGTGTATTGTTGGTTTGGCGAAACTTTCTCGGCTGAACCAATCAGTGCCACCTTGGGGTTATTGATTCCAAAACGGTTTGCCATTTCGACAGCGTATTTTAGCATAGCCGACTTTTGTTGCAAATCGGGGTAAGGAATCACTGCCGTGTCGGTAACAAAAAGTAATTTGTGGTATTTGGGCAATTCAATGGCAGCTACATAGCTCATGACTGCTTTTTCGGGCAATAACCCCTTTTGCTTGTCCAAAACAGCTTTAAGAAACTTGTCTGTGCCAACTAATCCTTTCATTAAAATATCGGCTTCGCCTGTTTTAACAAGTCGAACAGCTTCGGATGTGGCCTCATAATCAGAGGGAATGTGAATAATTGTAAAATTAGTGGGGTTAATTCCTTCAAGAGTAGCTGTTCTTTCAATTTGAGTTTTATCGCCAATCATAATTGCCTCGGCAAAACCCTGTTCAACGGCTTGTGCAAGGGCACCAATGGTGTTCTGATCCTGAGCCCAGGCTACAGCAACTTTCTTCTTTCCCCCTTTGGCCAACAAATGATCAACAATTTGGTCTAATTTCGTTATGGGTTCCATCTGGTTAGTTTTATGTTATAAAAAAGAACGCTGTCAAACCCGTTCTTTTAAAAAATGTCCGGAAGGTACATATTTAAAAGTTTAACGTATTTTGACAGCGCACAGTATACTATTTTGCCATTAATGCAGCAAGGGCAATGGAATAAAGTTTTGTCAGTGTTGAATCGCCCCGTGACGAAAGAACGCAGGGAACTTTTGCTCCGGCTACAACAGCGCCCAGTTCCGCTCCACAAAGTTTTGTGTTTGTTTTGTAGAATACGTTACCTGCTTCGATGTTGGGGAAGAGCATACAGTCTGCATCTCCGGCTACAACCGAGTCCACTTTTTTAATCTGGGCTGATTCTTTGTCCACAGCCAAATCAAGGGCCAACGGGCCTTCAATTATTGCTCCGGCTATCTGACCACGCTCACCCATTTTGCTCAGGATGGTGGCATGGACCGATGATTCGATGGAGGCTGAAACCTGCTCAGATGCACCAATAATGGCAACCTTGGGTTTTTCAATGCCCAATGCTTTGGCTACTTGAATAAGGTAGGTTGTAATGGCAATTTTTTGGTTGATATCGGGGTTTGGAAGAACGGCAACGTCACCAACAATCATGAGTTTATGGTAACTTGCATTCTCAATCACAGTAACGTGCGATAAAACACCTTTTGGAGGCAATAGCCCTACTTCTTTGTTCAAAATGGCACGCATGTATTTGTCGGTGCTAATCAACCCTTTCATAAGGATATCACCTTGTTTTTCAGCAACCATTTTTACGGCAATGGTGGCAGCCTGCACATCCGAATCGGCATGGATAATGGTAAATTTGCCCATGTCAATGTTTTCGTGCTTACAGGTTTTTTCGATTTCGTTTTTATCGCCCACCAACACCCCAGCTACAATGCCTTTATCAATGGCATCGCTAACGGCGCTAACGGTGTGTCCGTCGTTGGCCCACACGGCAACAATTTTCTTTTTTTCTTTGCCGCGCAGGGCTTCAAACATTTGGTCTAACTTGGTAATCATATTTTTAAAGCTTTGATAGTTAATGTATAGAATTACTTCTTTTCAGCGACAATACGGGCGGTATCCGTTGCAATAACCAACTCTTCATTGGTCGTAATCAAAAATACTTTTGTCCTTGAACCGGTTTTTGTGATTTCGGTGTCCTTGCCACGCAGTTTGTGGTTTTTCTCGATATCAAAATCAACGCCCATAAATTCAAGCCCTTCGCATGACAGGCGGCGTACTTCGTGGTCGTTTTCGCCAATACCACCGGTGAAGATAATGAAATCAACACCTCCCATAGCGGCAGCATAACCGCCAATAAATTTCCTTACGCGATAAGCGTACATTTTAATGGCAAGAGCTGCTTTTTCGTTTCCTTGTTCGGCAGCTATCTCCAGGTCGCGCATGTCCGATGACAAACCGGAAATTCCAAGAACACCACTTTTCTTGTTAATTACATCGTTTACTTGCTTAATGCTAAGGTTTTCTTTTTCAGCTAAGAAGAGCAGTACACCTGGATCAAATGCACCTGAACGGGTTCCCATCATCAGACCATCAACCGGGGTGAAACCCATCGATGTGTCAACCGATTTGCCTTTCTTTATTGCGGCAATAGAGGCTCCGTTTCCAAGGTGGCACGTTATGATGTTTACACTTTCGAAATCAACACCCATCATTTTACAGCATTTCTGAGCTACAAATTTGTGGCTGGTTCCGTGGAAACCGTAGCGACGCACTCTGTATTTGTCATAATATTCGTATGGGATAGCGAACAAATAAGCTTCTTTGGGCATTGTTTGGTGGAACGAAGTGTCAAACACAGCCACTTGTTTTACTTCTGGAAGCAATGATTCCATTGAGGTGATACCCATAAGATTGGCAGGGTTGTGTAACGGGGCCAATTCTATACATTTTTCAATTTCCTGTTTTACCTGGTCGGTAATTAAAGCGCTTTGAGTGAAGATTTCCCCACCATGGGCCACCCGGTGACCAACGGCGTCAATTTCCGTAACGCTTTTTAAAACACCATGTTTTTCACTGACTAAGGCCTTCAAAATCAGGTCAACACCTACAGTGTGGTTGGGGATAGAGCAAACATCACGATGTTCTCTTCCATCTTCGGTTTTGTGTTTAATTTCGCTGTCCTGAATCCCGATACGATCGACAATCCCTTTGGCCAGTAGCTGGTTGTTGGCCATGTTTTGCAGCTGATATTTGATGGACGAGCTGCCGCAATTTAAAACAAGTACTATCATTGTATTTTATGTTTATAAGAGGTTATTTATTAGAAAAAATGAATTGCACCCCTAAAGATATAAAAATTATAAACAACCCACTGCAAATATTTGGGATGTAGTGTATTATGAATGAAAAATATTGTTGGATGTAAATTTGCCGCTTTCGTAGAATGCCGCATTGATTTGGTATAGTGTTGTGTTTTAGTGTCGAATGAAAGGCGCAAACGTTGTAGATAGAAAACTATTCTTTTGTGAATTTTGGAGAGCAAAAAGTTTACTATGGTTACTGTTTTCTTCGACAAAACAGTTTTTAATAAATGCATTGTATATCAGATTGTTACTGTTTTTTCAAAATTCTCTACAAATGTAAATATTTTTTTCGTAATCGATTGAAATATGTTGCTAAATAGTTTACGGACTTTTTTGTGTTATGAAACTTGACATGTAACCATTTTTAAAACACGCCGCCGACCACTTTTTATCCATGTGCAGGGAACGGACATG
>JBBISE010000211.1:0-5047 GCA_037441445.1 Salinivirgaceae bacterium | reverse complement strand
CTGTTGAATATAAACTAATTAAGAGTATGTGACATGTGCATACCCCAGTTCATTTTTTGCTGAAAAATTAAAAAAAAATACAGTTCCAATGGCAACCTGACTTGCCTTGACGAATAAAAAAAAGGCATCTCCGAAACCCGAAGATGCCTTTTGTATTAACCAAAATGCAGTAAAAAGGGAGGGAGCCAATGAAATCTACCCGTTAATTCTTGAAGCAACTATGAAAAGCTAACTTTTTACACTCTCAACTTTAATCCGCTATGAAAAGTATGAAAGGCCCTATGTGGCCAAAAGAGAAATGTAATGCTCCCTCCAGTACCGTATGATATTCAAAACAACTTTCTGTTTTAGAAATAAATGCCTCGCGTGAGATGCATTCGCAAACAGACATTCACGCTCTGCAAAGATAGGGCAACATGGAAGCACGGAAATAGGGGCTAACCCCTATTTTGCATTTTTTATGTTCGTTGTGGTTTGTGGTTGAAATCCTTCGGGGATCAATCCTGAGTTTTAGTTAAAAAGGCATTTCAAAGTCATCCCCAACCTCGTCTAGTTCTTTGCTCAACCTCGAGGGGTCGCAAAACATAAGGTGCGGATAGTTTTGGTGGAAAGTAAAACCCAACGATTTGTAAAAAGCCTTGATCTTTAAGTCTGACATTTCAAAATCTTTTTCCATTTTGCTGTATTCCATTTCTTTTTTCCAGTTCTCGTCACCAAAATGATAAGCGTGTTGTAATGGATAAACTTCAACAATGAACAAGCCAACACTGCTGCGAAAACGACGGAAAATATCTTTGACCACCATTTTACCAAGGCCACGCCCCCGGTACTCGGGTAAAATTTCCAACGTGGTAAGAATGGCAATGTCAAAATTAAACATGTCTAAATCAATGGCATCAAGAAATTCCTGATTAAAGTCTTCGGTCTCGAAATCATAAATTTGTTCGCCAATATCCATGAGCCAATCTTCACTATCGAAAATGGGCAGGTAAGAACAACCCTGATTGTCGGCCGAAGTTAACAAAAGAACTTTCAGTTGTGCTTTACCAATGGTTTTCAGCCGGTTGTAATGCTCATCAACGAGACATAAATCGATTTCAATGTTATTCTGGTACTTGTCAGCTGGTTCATTGGTTTCCAGGCTTGAATCAAAAGCATAGAAAAGTGCATAAAAGGGGTCGAGTTCGGGTTCCTGATACATGGCGTTCGTGGTGGTTTAAGATTAATTACCTTGGATGCTTTAAACAAAAGTAGTACGAAAAAAAGAATCTGTGTGCTTTTTAAAAAGATTTTCGCTGAAAAAAACGTATCATTGCACCTTAAAGTCGAACAATGGTTACAAAAGCCCGGAATATTGCCATTCTTGCCCATGCTGATGCTGGCAAAACAACCATTACTGAAAATTTTCTTTTTCTTGCCGGAAAAATAAAATCCATTGGCAGCGTCGATAACGGAACAACCCAATCTGACTGTCTGCCCGTGGAAATGGAACGTGGAATTTCTGTGCGTTCCTCTTTGATTTCATTCCATTGGAACAACACGCTGATTAATTTGGCCGATACTCCGGGACACGTTGATTTTTCATCGGATGTTGAGCGGACCCTGTGTGCTGTTGATGGCGCCATCCTTGTACTGTCGGCGGTAGAAGGCGTACAGGCCCACACGGAAACCATTTTCAGGGCATTGCAGAACCGAAAAATTCCAACGCTGTTGTTCATTAATAAAATCGACCGCGTTGGCGCGGATGTGGAAGCGGTAATTAGCGATATCCGTAAAGAACTGGCACCAAATATTGCAGTTCTACAGTCAGTTGTAAACCAGGGGGAAGGCAACGCCGGAATTCTTTCAAGAATGCAGAACACAGCTGTTCCCGCAGAAATTGTGGAGGAAGTAATAACGGTAAATGATACGCTGCTGGAGAAATACCTAAGTGGCGAAAATATTGATAATGAAACAATTATTGCTGAATTAAGAAAGTCGGTAACCGTGGCAGCCATATACCCTGTATTGCTGGGTTCGGCTAAACAAGGAATTGGCGTGGTTGATTTGCTAAATGCTGTCATTGAGTTTATTCCGGCACCCTCGGGAGATCCGCGGAAGCCACTCTCAGCACTGGTTTTTGGTATCGGACATGACCGGGTTATGGGAAAAATGGCGCTGCTGCGTGTTTATGATGGTTCAATTGGTAATCGTGATATGTTTTCAATTGCCCATTCTGACTACACGTGTAAAGTAACCCAAATCCGCAGGATTTTTTCAGGAAAACACGAGGAAATTCCCGTAGTGAGCGCCGGCGAAATTGCCGCCGTGTGCGGTTTGTATTCGGTGCAAGTTGGTGATATTCTGGGTGTTGCTTCCGATGCTGTACCCCCACTTATTCCTTTGCACGCACCGCTTCTGACGGTTCAGATTAGAGCAGTAAACGATAACGATTACCCCGCGTTGGCAGAGGCGTTGTCTGTCCTAAGTTGCGAAGATCCTTCGCTGGAATTTGCATGGTTGTGCGGTGAGCGCGAACTGAACCTGAAAATTATGGGTTGGATACAAATGGAAGTTTTGGTAACAATACTCGAGAGCCGGTTTAACATAAAAGCCGTCTTTGACAAGCCCACGGTGATTTACAAGGAAACTCCGACAAAAATGGCCGAGGGGTTTGTTCAATACTGGATGCCAAAACCTTGCTGGGCTGTAATGCGTTTCCTTATTGAACCCCTGGAACGTGGGAGCGGGGTAGAGTTTGAAAGTCGGGTAAGTGTTGACAAAATACAACAAAAATATCAAAACGAAGTTGAACGAACCATTCCCAAGGCTTTGGAGCAAGGCATTAAGGGCTGGGAAGTAACCGATTTGAAAATTACCCTTATTGAAGGCGAAGACCATGTGATGCACTCACGACCGGGCGATTTTGTTGTGGCTACACCCATGGGAATTATGGACGGTTTAACCAACAGCGGCACAACGTTGCTGGAACCCATTTTGGGGTTTAAAATTTCGGCATCTGAGGAACTTCTGGGCGCCATTACCGGCGATATTCACCAAATGCGCGGACGGTTCGATAGCCCCACATTTGACAACGGAAAGTTTCTTCTGACGGGCTTTTTTCCTCTGGCAACCTCCATTGATTACCCGGTTACGCTCAGTTCACGTTCAGGTGGGAAAGCCAAAATCTCTACTACTTTTCATGGATACGAACCTTGTCCCGACGAGCTGGGCGTTGTCAGGCCTTTCAAAGGAATAAGCCCGTTGGACACGGCAAAATATATTTTGAAGGCGAGGAAGGCGTTGCAGTGAACCTCCTGTTTTCAAAACTTTATTTTTATTCCACTGTTTAGCATAAAAATCAAATGCAACCCTTTCAAAGCCCCCTAATTCCCGGAATTCTAGTGAGACGTTACAAGCGTTTTCTGGCCGACATTCAACTCCCTTCAGGCGAAGTGGTTACGGCCCACTGCACCAACTCGGGTTCCATGAAGTCGTGTCTGGTAGAGGGAGCCGAAGTTTTTCTTTCCCCGGTGACAAATCCCGACAGGAAAACCCGCTACACCTGGGAGATGATAAACATTGATGGTTGCTGGGTGGGAATAAACACGCTAATACCCAGTCTATTGGCTTATAACTGGTTGCAGTCCGGTGTCATACCCGGCTTTGTGCAATATCATCGTTTTCGCCGCGAAGTGACTTATGGTGACAGCCGTTTCGACATCATGGCCGAAAACGGGGACGAAAAGTGCTTCATAGAAGTAAAAAACGTTACCCTTAAGGAAGGTAATTTTGCCCGCTTTCCTGATGCCCGAACCACACGGGGGCAAAAGCACCTTGAAACCCTCATTCAGGTCAGGCAGAACGGCATGCGTGCTGTTATGCTTTACGTTGTACAACGAACCGATGTAACCACCTTTGGCCCGGCCCGGGAAATTGACCCCGATTATAGTCAGTGGCTCAGGAAAGCCCATCAACAGGGTGTAGAAATAATTCCTTTTCAGGTTGCCGTTTCTCCTGAGGGATTCAATCCGGTTGGGGTGATTGATTATGTCCTGGATATATTTTAGCACTTGAATCTGTTTCTCAAACCCAATTAGCTTAATTAATGACTGTATTACAGTTATTTACGAAATTCGATTGAAAATTGCGTGAGTAAAAGTTTGGACGAATTGAAAAACTGTTTATATTTGCATACACTGAAAGTTGAAAATCGATGACAAACAAACAAATATGGTGTTGGCAGGCAATTTCCCCGCATTCCACGGTGAGGTAGCTTTGCTATAACCTTATTTTCAATAAAATATGAAAGCCGTGGGAATTTTTCCACGGCTTTTTTTATTCCTGTAATTGACTCATTTGATGAACCTGTTTGATTTTATAAACTTAACCCTGAATTGGTGGTGCTGGCGGGCGCTCCGCCCCGAATTTTTATTTTGAGGAAACGGCCACCAGGGGTAGTCGGCCTCGCAAGATAAGACACCAAAAAAGTAAACAGTGAACATTAAAATCAAACATTATGGAAACCACAATAAAAACAACAACTCAAATTTCAGTACAACCTATTTCAGAAATGTTGAACCACAACGGACAGTATGGCTCTTTTGGCGGAGCGTATGTACCTCCTGTTTTGGCGGAACCGCTAATGCGTCTGGCCGAATTCTTCGAATACGAAGCCCGGACAGAATCATTCCGTCGCGAGTTTATTCATTATCTGAAAACCTTCGTTGGAAGACCCACACCGCTATTTTTTGCCCGTCGGTTGAGCGAGCACACTGGCGCACGAATTTACCTGAAACGCGAAGACCTGACGCACACCGGATCGCACAAAATAAACAATACCATTGGGCAAATTCTGCTGGCAAAACGGATGGGTGCCACCGAAATTATTGCCGAAACCGGTGCCGGACAGCATGGTGTTGCCACCGCCACGGCAGCAGCTTTAATGGGCATTCCTTGTAAAATTTTTATGGGAGCCATTGATGTTAAACGTCAGGAACTAAATGTACACCGCATGAAACGCCCATGCCGACAACCGATTTTTCGACACACAAGAGCATGATTAAAG
>JBBISE010000210.1:0-5065 GCA_037441445.1 Salinivirgaceae bacterium | reverse complement strand
GTCGGGAAATCTTAAACTTTACACCCAACAACGTGGTGAAACTTTACAATTAATATTATAAATCGAATAACTGTTGCTCGATTTTGGACCGAGAGGTAGTCTAAAAAGTCATCACTTTGTTATTGCGAACGGAGTGAATAAATCTATTGGGGTTGATAATAAGGAGATTGCTTCGCCTTTCCTTCCCGAAATGACCTCGGTTCGGGAGTTTTAAGACACTTACACCCCTTATTTTTTCCAATCAAATTCAGCCTTTTTCAACCTGTCCATAATGGCTTTTCCAATGCCTTTCTGGGCCACGGGTTCGGCTACAATAATTTCTATTTCGGGGTCGTCTTCAAACGAGTGCATGGCTTCGAACATATTCACGGCATAGTCTTTCAAATCTTGCTGCTGCGAAACGCGGATTACCTTTTTAAATCCCTCCTCATTCTCTCCGGTAAAGGAAATAAAGCCGGCTTTCGATTTGTCAATCAACCGGTTGTGATTATCGGCAACAAGAAACATCTTCCTAGGACTATAATGCGATTTCAACATGCCAGGTGCAGCCAGGTTTTCAATTTCCGTATTCATGTCAACGGGCAACAGTTCCTCAATTTCTTCCTGCGTGATAATTCCGTTGCGGAGTACCTGAAAGCCATTTTTTGTCAGTCTGATTATGGTAGATTCAATTCCAACGGTGGTTTTCCCGCCATCGACAATGAAATCAACACTAGGCAACTGTTTCTTTACATGGGCAGCAGTGGTAGGGCTGATTCGTCCGAATTTATTGGCGCTGGGGGCTGCAATGGCACAACCCGATTTGCGTATCAATTCCAGTGCTATTTCGTTTCCAGGCATTCGAATTCCCACGGTGGGGAGTCCTGAGGTCACAATATCAGGAACAGTTTGGTTTTTGGGCATTACTATTGTCAACGGACCTGGCCAAAACCTCCCGGCAAGGATAAATACCCGTGTATCGATGTTCGAAACAAGGGTTTCCAGTTGGTTTAAATTTGCAATATGCACTATCAATGGGTCGAACGATGGACGCTCTTTAAGTTCAAATATTTTAGCTACTGCCAAAGGATTCATCGCATTGGCTCCAAGTCCATAAACGGTTTCGGTAGGGAAGGCAACCAGTTTGCCTTCCCTGATATACTGGGCAGCCTTATCAATTTGAGTTGTCAGGTCCATTTTTTTCACTGTTGCGGAATACTTTGCATAACTGTTTTTTATTCGTTGCTGAACGCACAGGCCATGCAATCTGTGACCTTTTTTACTCGTTTTTTATCATTTTACGAACAATCCATTTTTCAAATCCAATGATGGCGAAAATAATGGAACCGGTCAGCACCGATATACCAATTTCCCTTGCCGAAAGTGCTGCTGTGCCAAATACTTTTTGCATAAAAGGGGTGTAGATAAACAATGCCTGCAAGAATAAAATCGATGCAATTCCCCAAAAGATGTTTTTATTGCTGAAAAATCCAATTTTTGCAATAGAATCTTTTAAAGAACGACAGTTTATCAGGTAAAAAATCTGGAACATGATAATGAACGTTACGGCCATGGTTTGCGATTTGGCCAATGCCTCGGATTCATTAATTCCAACTGACAGAGCTTTGTTGTATTGAATGTTGAACACCAGGATTGTTCCCAATGTCATTAAAATGGAAACGAAAAATACCCGGAACGTAACCAATCTGTTGAAGAGCGGTTCGTTGGGTTTCCGGGGTGGACGGTTCATTACATTGGGTTCTTTTACTTCGAAAGCCAAAGGTAATGCCAGTGCAACCGCTGCAACTAAATTAATCCATAATAGTTGGGTTGGCAGCATGGGCAATAGCAACTCTTTTGTAATGGGGTTAAAGGGAAAGAACATTATTCCATAAATGAGGATAAAGGCCAGACCAAGGTTGGTGGGTAGCAGAAAAGCCAGCGATTTCAGCAGGTTATCATATACTCTTCGGCCTTCTTCCACCGCGGCTGCAATACTGGAAAAGTTGTCGTCGGCAAGGACAATGTCGGCGGATTCTTTAGAAACCGAGGTTCCCGTAATGCCCATGGCTACGCCAATGTTGGATTGCTTAAGCGATGGGGCATCGTTAACGCCATCGCCTGTCATGGCCACAATTTCGTTGTTTTTTTGCAGCGCTTTGACCAAACGTAGTTTATGTTCGGGGGCAACGCGGGCATAAATATTCGTATTCCGAATTGTTTTGTCCAATTCGGCATCGTCCATTTTCGATAATTCCACACCCGTTACAACAGTTCCATTGCTCGATAAACCTAATTCCATTCCAATGGCCCGGGCAGTAGCATGGTGGTCGCCGGTAATCATTTTTACAGTAATTCCGGCACGGTGACAGGCTTTAATGGATTCAACCGCCTCGGTGCGTGGGGGATCAATCATGCCAATCAGGCCAACAAAAAGAAATCCATCCTGTACATTGTCAATTGTTAAGTCGCTGTTTTTTGCATCGTCCCATTCTTTTTGTGCAATGGCAAGCACACGCATTCCTTTGGCTCCCAACTGGTCAATCTGTAACAAAATTTGTTGCAAATCCAGACCGGAACCATCAACGTGATGTGAACAGCGTTTTAAAACTACCTCGGGGGCTCCTTTTATAATGATGTTGTTGTTCAGCGTGGCCATGTACTGTTTTTCGGAATCGAACGGGATTACGTCCTTTCTCGGGTTTTTATTGCGCAACTCGTCTATGTCTATGTCTGCTTTTGCTGCAGCAACAACCAAAGCAACCTCCGTGGGGTCGCCCGAAATACTGTATTCAGTACCAGAGTACACGACATGGGCATCGCTACAGAGAACAGCATTTTTCACTAAAACGGCCATTTCATCGGGTAATTTTTTTATTTCCAGTCCGTTTTGACTGAAGCTTCCCGATTTGGAGTAACCTACACCGGAAACCTGAATGCTTAAGTTGTGGCTCCACAACTCATTCACGGTCATTTCATTACGGGTTAGCGTACCTGTTTTGTCCGAACAAATAACGGTGGTACTTCCCAGTGTTTCGACAGCAGGTAATTTTCTGATTATTGCCCGGCGTTGCGCCATACGCTGGACGCCAATTGCCAATGCAATAGTTACAACTGCCGGAAGGCCTTCGGGAATAGCTCCTACGGCCAGGGCTATGGCAAAAATAAGGCTTTCTTTCAGTGCGTTTTCAAGCAATACGCCTTGTCCCAGTGCCCTATAGGTGCCAATGACTAGAATTATGGCAGTAATAGCCACAATTCCAATGGTGAGATATTTTCCAATTACGGCCAGTTTTTTTGTAAGCGGTGTTTCAATGTCGATGGCTTCGTTTAGCATGTCCGAAATTTTGCCCAATTCGGTATTCATTCCTGTATCAACAACCACAGCGGTGGCAGTTCCTGATACAACTAGAGTTCCGCTAAAAACCATACATTTTCTGTCTCCAATTACAGCATCCTGGTTAACGGTGTCCGTGTTTTTCTGCGATGGAACCGATTCGCCTGTCAATGCAGCCTCCTCGACCTGCAGGTTCTTTTGTTGAATAAGCCTCATGTCGGCTGGAATGCGATCGCCTGCCGCCAGTTGAACTATATCGCCGGGTACAATTTCTGAAACCGTGATAGTTACCAGGTTTCCATCGCGCAGCACGGCGGCATTTTCCGGAACCATGCTGCTTAGGGCTTCAATAGCTTTTCCGGCTTTAAATTCCTGAATAAATCCAATGATTGAATTTACTACCACCACGGCCATAACCACCATACCATCGGTCTGTTTTCCCAGTGCCATGGCTACTGTACTGGAACCAATCAGTACCCAAATCAGAGGATTGTTAATCTGACGCCAAAGGAGTTTTAAAACGCCATCGCCGCTTTTTCTTTTTATTTGGTTTGGACCATATTGTTGAAGCCGTATTTTGGCTTCATCCGATGCAAGTCCTCGAAGCGAACTTCCAAGTGCGTTAATAACCTGATCTGATTCCGTGGCGTGCCACTTGCCGGAATGCGCATTTTTGCCATTCATATGAATTGATATAAGTTGTGTTATTGATGCGTTAAAGAGGAACAAGTTCTTTTTATTTCTTTGTAAAGGCAGAATAGTATGCCAATGTCAAAAAGCCCTTCTGACGTTTTTGAATCTGTTTCCTGATTTTGAAGTGATTGCATTTCTATCCCCCTCGGGGTAAACAGGGAAGAATTGGGCAAACCGACTAAAAGTCAAATATTTCGCCCCATATACTTTTTCTTTTTTTGTAGTGGTAATCGTTTTCTCTGGGTTGATAGTTTTTGTCATGGTATTTTTCCCGGGTGTTATTTCTGGAATCAATGGTAGAACGTTCAATTATTTTGTCGAGTTCGCCCCTGTCCAACCAAACACCGCGACAATCGGGACAATAGTCAATCTCTATCCCTGTTCTTTCTGTCATTACCAAATTTATGTTACAATGCGGGCATTTCATATCGCTAACGTGTTAATAGTTAATTGGTTTTGTTTTAATTAGGAATTACCTTATTTAATAAAGTGTCAATTTTCGATGTGGTTTTATTTATTAGAGAGTCAAGTGTTTTTACCTTTTCATGCTCAGAAGTAATGAGCGAATCTAACACGCCCAATTTTTCTATCTCGGTGTTTATAAGGGAATCAACGGTTTTTGCTTTCCTTAGAACCGTATTCATTTTTTCATCAACCGACCGACTTATATCACCACAAGATGAGATTGACAACGATAAAAAAGTAACAATAATTAAAAAAATTAATAGCTTTACCATATTTGCTTTGTTTTAAGTGTCTGTAGATTGATTTGAATTTCTGCTTTAACATTTAAATTCCATCCACAAAAATTTATTCAGAAACAACCAAGTTAATACATTTGTTCAATAGTTCGCAAAGGTTTTTTTGTGGGAACAAAAGTATTTCTTTTTTTGTAGATTTCAAAAAACATGAATGATAATATTTATTCTTGTTTTTCAATTCCAATAGTTCGTTAAATTTTCAGGCCGCCAAAATACCATACCTAAAATCCGCAAATTAAACGCTTGAAAAAACGGGAAGTCAAGTAAAATAAAGGCTTACAAGACTTGCCCGTTT
>JBBISE010000209.1:0-5174 GCA_037441445.1 Salinivirgaceae bacterium | reverse complement strand
TAGATAGGATCGAATGCTAGCAGAAACCTCCCACTACCCTGAGAAAGAGTAAGTTTTTTATTGAACAACAGGAAGTCAGACTGCTTTTCAAACTGTTGTCTGAACCGTTGTTCACAAAATTTTCCGTATCCTGCAAGCTGAAGAAAGTTAACTCGACCCTTGATAGATAGGAAGAGCAAAAACGTTTCCGGAAGAAACGACTTTCTCCACAGATTTATTTTTGGCATATTTTTTAAACATTTGTTTATCAATGTCTTGTATGATATTTGGTCCCTGAGCGTCATAATTTAATCAGATTATGGTTAATCCGTTAAGTTACTGATTATCAGGGGCTTTACCAAATTTTCCAGTACTTATTTTATTGAAAATCAAACATTTATGTAAAAGTTTAACGAACTATTGATAGCTTGATTTATATCATTTTTGTACCAATACACTGTCCCCAGCGTGCGAAGACCGGAGCCAATGTTTTCCAAATCATTGTTTTCATACGCAATCCGATTTGCCTCCTGTAAACAATTCAATGCGCTATCAAGCTCGTTCATAAAACATAGGACATGCCCATTTTTTGACAGGCCTTCGATAGTTGTGAAAAATCGCTGATGGACTTGGCCAAACGTATTACCTCGAGCGGATAGTCCAAACTTTGCCGGGGATTGTTTGGGTGCGTCTGGGAGTGCAATTTATTCAGGATTTCAATCTTTTCCGGTATGTCTTTTTCTGTTTCAAGTACATACAGAAGACTGTCAACCGTTCTATCATTTGTTTGGGCGATCCCTTGTGAAGATAAAATGAACAAGCAAATCCCGATATGAAGGAAAAGAGAAGCAAAAAATGAGAAAAAGCAAGATGGTGAACAATGGCGTGTTGACATTTCTGACTGTTTTTGCAAACAGTTTGTTTTTTAATGCATACGGGGGGATTCACATGGATTACAAATATACATTTTCCCGTCATCTTCTTCAAAAAAATGGGTTCTTTTAGGGAATTTATCTTTCAAATAGTGTATTTTCGTTTTCTGAAAGCGACACGAAACATCCTCAATTCTTCAAACAATGGAGCCATTGCAGACAAATAAAAACAGAAAATGTCCCGAGTGTGGAGAAAAAATCACCGGGCGAATTGACAAAAAGTTCTGCTCCGATCAGTGCCGCAACACGTTCAATAACCGCCTGAACAGCGATGCCACCAACACCGTCAGAAACATCAACAACATCTTGCGGCGCAACCGGCGGATTCTGGAAGAACTGAACAAACAGTCCGGAAAAACCCTGGTTTCCAAAGAAACGATGCTGTTAAACGGCTATAACTTCACCTATCACACACACACCTATACCACAAAACGTGGCGACGTTTATCATTTTTGCTACGAACAGGGATTTTTATTCCTCCCGGACAAGAACCTGTATTTGCTGGTTACACACAAGGATAAAGAGGTTTGATTCAATGTCGTTTAGTTAAAGGGATACCTGTGATAGAATTCCTCATTCCACCCTTCGTCTAAGGGTGACGGTGGTCATGCTGAGCGGAGTCGAAGCATTTTTTCTTAACTAAACGAGATTGAGGTTTGATTTATAATTTCCTTGACACTTAATCTCTGACATACAGCCACATAATTTCTCCTGAACATTTGTACCAACATTCGGAACAATAGTGTAAATCCGGTTTTTGGATTGTGCGGATATTTGCCATGTCAAACGAAGATGTATGGTATTTAGCCCGTATCGTCTGTTCAAAACCAAATTCGAAACTTCTGCCGGCAGCAATAAATTACTGCATAAAAAAACGCTTGCCAGGCAGAAGTTTCATAAAACTCAAAACAAAATGAAAAAAAATCTTCTTGTTCTTACAGTCCCATTTTTCACTTCCTCGTTTGCGGTTTCGCAATCCATTGAAACGGAATTGATTGGAACGTCTGGTGAAACATTTGCCAACGAGTCAATGATAGTCGATTGGTCAATGGGTGAAATTGCAACAGAGACTTTTCAATTCGAAAACTATCTGCTTTCACAGGGTTTTCAGCAAGGCCGATATGAAATATCCAGCCTGGTACAGGGTTTAGAAACCAACTTTCAGGTTACGGTGTTTCCCAACCCAACATCCGACTATATCAAGTTAAAAATGAAGTCTGCATCGGCTTTCGACATTGTAGCACAAATAGTAAATATGCAAGGAAAAACATTGTTTCTAAAAGAATCTGTCAAAGAAGAAGAAATTATCGATTTTTCCACTTCTTCTATCGGAAGTTACATTCTGATATTGCGACGGGGAGATGCCATTGTGCAATCGCTTAAAATTGTGAAAAACTAACCTTAAAAAATAAAACAATGAAAACAGTTTTCCTAATTTTGATGGCCATTTGTGTCCATTTATCGATACTGGGACAAGCCCCCCTGCAATTCAAATACCAGGCAGCCTTGCGCAATGCCGACGGAACGGTAATGGCCAATCAGGAAAAAACCGTAGTTGTCAAGCTTTTACTTGTTGATTCTTAATGGCCTGTGCTTTTCAGCGAAACACACACACAGTTACCACTTCGGCAAGCGGAATTATAAACCTGAATATTGGTTCAGCAACAAGTCTGGAGGAGATAAACTGGGCTTCGGGGTCTTATTTATTCAAATTTCTGTTGACGGAAACGTTTTGGGAACAAGTCAATTAATGAGTGTTCCCTATGCTTTGTATGCTGCATCAGGGAATCCGGGACCACAAGGCGAACCTGGACCCATGGGCCCACAGAGAGAAACTGGACTGCAAGGCTCTGTTGGACCACAAGGGCCGCAGGGCGAACAAGGCCCGGCAGGAACGGGGCTAAACAACCGCGGAGGGTGGTCTTCCGAAACGGAGTATTTCCCAAACGACTATGTTTTCTCGGTTTCGTCTGATAATACAAATGTAAACTCGATGTGGATAAATCAAAGCCTCCGCGGCGTTTATTTCCACTATTCTTCCATAATATGACCTCATAAATTGGGTCTAATTCCAAGCACCCCAGGGAGAACAAGGAATTCAAGGTCCACAGGGAGAAACCGGCCCACAAGGCGTCCAAGGTGCACAGGGCGAACAAGGTCCTGCTGACCCCCAAGGTCCACAGAGAGAACCCGGCGAATCGGGGCTTGAACAGTCAGACATTAACCACTGGAACGCGGCTTACCAATGGGGCAGTCACGCAGAGCAAAATTACCTGACTTCTGAAAATGATCCGTTTTTTACATCCTGGGATAAATCATCGGGAATTGTCATTACCGAGTCTCAGATCAGCAATTTACAAAATTACCTGATTGCTGAAACCGATCCCACTTTTGTGCAATCAGTGGCATCTGGCATCGCTGCTGTAGATACCGCCCAATGGAACAACAAATTGGAGAGTTATACGGAAACCGATCCATTGTTTGCTATATCGGTGGCCTTTGGAATCAGCACCGCTGATACATCCTACTGGAACTCAAAACCAGACAGTTATACCGAAACACAAAATTTGTCCGACGTACTGGCCATGAACAATCAAGCCAACAATCAGATAAAAAACCTGACAGACCCTACCGATCCGCAGGACGCAGCTACCAAAGCTTACGTGGACGCCAATTCGGGTGGTTAGGGAGTGGCGAATGGTACAAATCCCGGCTAAATGCTCTACTCGAATGGAACCAGTTGGGTTCCTGTATCTCATGGAAGCAACGGACAGTTTTTAATATTCCTGAATGGAATACCACAATGGCAAAGTGTTTCGACAGGAACGGCAGTTGTACAAACCAATGCCGTGAATTCAATAACACGAACCTCAGCAACGGTTGTTTTAGGAGGTCGTTTCCGAAGGGAACAACGCCATTTCCGAACGAGGAATTGTGTATGGAACAACGCCAAATCCAAACGTAAATGACGATACAAAAGTGGTCATGGAATTGGTCCGTGTGTATTCGAAACTTCTCTTTCTTCTCTAACAAACAATGTTTTGTATCATGTAAGAACCTATGCCATGAACAACAGCGACGTATCATACAGTGATAACACTTCTTTTCTTACTTTGCCTGTTGATGGGGCAACACAAACCATAACCGATATTGACGGAAATGTTTATACAGCTATTGCTGTAAACTACAAATGGTGGATGGCTTCGAATTTAAAAACTACGTAATACAACGATAGTACAAGTGTCCCAAAAGTAACGGCTGATGCAGACTGGGGGGCTTTAACATCCGGAGCTTACTGCTATCACTCAAACTTGTCAGCAAATGGAACAAAGTATGGCGCTTTATACAACTGGCATGCGGTTTCTCAGCGGAACCTTTGTCCTACCGGCTGGCATGTTGCGACAAAAGATGATTGGTCAGCCTTAATAACCTATGCCGGAGGCTATTCTTTTGCAGGAAAAGTAAAAGAAGCCGGTACGGCCAATTGGGTAACTCCAAATGCAGGGGCTGCAAATCAATGGGGATTTAAAGCGTTACCCGGTGGAGGGAGAATTTATACGGGTCCATTTTACGCCGATACAAAATACGAAGGATATTGGTGGTCATCCACGCAAAAAGATGCAACCTCAGCATATGCATATAATATGAATTACAGTGCTTCCTCCGTCTCGCAAACATACGCCACTTTTGGAAACGGGTTTTCAGTGCGTTGTGTAAAAGATTAAATTTAACCTATCACTCATAGGCAATGCCAATTAGCAATTTAGGCAAACAAAAATATAAAACCAATAAATAAAGGAGGACAAAATGCTACAAAAGCAAATAAAATTGAGTGCAATACTTCTGTTGTGGCTTGGACTGGCTGATCTAAAGGCTCAAACCTTGTATGTTAAAGACAACACGGACACACAGACAGCTTATGAGCTGAGACATGTGCGAAAAATAACCTTTTCGGAAGGAAATGCAGCGATTCACAAAACTGACAATACCACAGGAATTTAGGCTATAAGTGGATTGCGGTATTGGAACTTCATGGACTTATCAACAACTATTACCGAAAAACCAATGCCGTTATATAACACCAAACTGATTGCGTATCCCAATCCTGTTAACTATCTGTTGTATGTTGATTTAAACGGTTTTGAAAGTAAGGCCGGCACAATACATATTCTATCCTTTGAAGGCAGAATACTACAGGAACACAAAACCCATGAAACGCCCATGCCGACAACCGATTTTTCGACACACAGGGGCATGATTAAA
>JBBISE010000208.1:0-5198 GCA_037441445.1 Salinivirgaceae bacterium | reverse complement strand
TTCAACTACTTCCTGCATGAATTTGGTATCAATTTGTGCTTGTTGTGTCAAAGCACCGACTACTATGCCGTCAACTTCAAGTGATTTGCAAAACGCTATTTCGTTAAGAATAATCTCTTTCTCAAATTCCGAATAAACAAAGTCGCCTATTCTTGGCCGTATCATAACGTGCAATTTGCATGTGGTTTTATTTCTGACCAATTTTATAGTTGATGCAGCTGGTGACAATCCACCCTCGGTGTAACCCGAACATAATTCTATCCTGTCTGCGCCCGCATTGGCTGCAATGATGGCCGATTCGGGGGTGAAAACAGCGACCTCAGTTATGATTTTTGGTGTACTCATTGTAATCTAATGTGTATGCCTTTAATTTATTGACATGTTGAAGGCAGTCTGTTGGTTTTTATTGGTTTCTGTTTCCAATAAACGGGGCAACTCAATTGTAAACCGTGAACCTTCTCCCAACGCTGATTGAAGGTTTATTCTACCTTTAAGCAGACTAACATATTCTTTTACAATGGCCAAACCAACTCCCGCCCCGCCATATTGCCTCGTGTTTGTCAGTTCAAGCTGTCGAAACCTGTCGAATATTTTCTGATGAAATGCGGGATCAATTCCAATCCCGGTATCCTCAACACTGAAACGTACAATTTTTTCCGTACACTCAGCCTGCAAAACAACCTTGCCGGTATGAGTAAATTTGACAGCATTAGTTATCAAGTGATTAATGGTTTTAAAAATTTTTGCCCTATCGGAACTGATTTCTCCACAAGAATTTGTGCTGACCGAAAATTGAAATTGCACATCCTTCCCTTCAAATTGACGTACGTTTTTTTCATAAATATTTTCTACTAAATCGTTCACATCAAACCTCGAAATATTTACTTTGGTTTGCTTGTTCTCAAGCATTGATAAATCTAAAACGCTATCAATTATTTCCATCAATTTTTCGGAACAGGAACGAATATAAAGACCGTATTTAACTGTTGTTTCATCGGGGTTGGTTTTTGCCAGTAGTAATTCTGTGAACCCCATAACCCCGTTAAGCGGTGTCCGGACTTCGTGGTTCATTGTTCTTAGAAACGAGGCCTTTAACAACTCATTTTCACGTGCCTGCTCCAGGGCCAGCCTGATATCGTTTTCCATTTGCTTTTGTGCCGTCTGGTCGAATATAACGCTGATAATCATTTGTTTATCACTCAGGAACAGGGAGCTGGTAAACACTTCAACGAACATGGGTTCGCCGCTTTTTTTGTAGTGTTTCAGGTTCAATACAACCGATTTTTCGGAAAGTATTTTGTTTGCCAACTCTTTAACCGATTCTTTGGGCAGTTTGTTTAGGTCAGTTATTTGCATTGTCAGAAGTTCTTCTTTGACATAGCCATACATTGTGCTGGCTGAGATGTTGGCATCGGTAATACTCAGATCATCAGGGTCACTGATTATCATTGGCATAGGACTTTCGATAAAAAGCTTGAGATAAATGTTTTTGTCGGCTTTAAGTTTGCGGTTTTTTCTCGATAAATGGCGCGTTAAAATCAAAACAATGAGCATACAAGTCAGAAGTGTCCCAATGCTAATAACCAGTATTTTGTATAATTGCTTAGTGATCTGAACTGTTTTCAGTGGTTTGTTGAGTGTCATTATCCCATTGGGGATGTTCTCGGGAGAAATGTTAAATTTTGCAAGTTGAAGTGCGTCAACAACCGGGATATTGGGACTTTCTTCCAGCACTTTGATATCGCGAATATCTTTTCCTGTGAATATGCTATGAATAATTTGTAAAGCCTTTCTTCCTTGTTCGTAGTGACTAACCACATAGCCACCAGTAAGGCCTTTGCCAACGCCATGAAGGTAAATATGATAAACGGGTAATTTTGCGGTTTCTACAATGCTCTTTGATATTTGATTAAAATTCATGTACTTATCGTCTTTGTCTTTATAAGCCGCAATGAGCAAAAATGCACCTTGGTGGTCCTCAATTTCGGAAATTTTTTCGTATAATTTATCGAAACAATAATTACTTGTGTTTAAAATAATGTATTGTAATTCAGGGAAATGGGTTATAGTACCTAAGAAAAGGTTTACATCGGAAATGGCGGTTTCTGTCTCATCAGTAATAACGTAAACCGTTTGTAAATTGGGCTGGATGCTTTTCATTAGTTCGATGGTTTCTTGCATGCTTACCGCCTCAACTACCCCTGTGACATTTTTCTTGTTGTTCATAGAAAGAGCGTATTCTATGTTGTTCACTCCCAGGAAAATAACAGGCGTTGTTGGAAATAATTTTTCCTGGTTTTCAAGGACTATACGCAATGCATTATCATCTACGGTTATAACGGCATCGTACTTCTCCCGCTTTGCAATTTTTTCTTTTAGAAATTGAATGGCGAGCATCAAATATTGCGCATCGCAACGGTATTTTGTGTCAAGATAAAAATGATCAAAATCGACCGGAACCGTATCTGCAAACTCGCGCAAAGCCCTATTCACGTGTTCATAGGTTGGAAAGGTCTCTTCATAAGAAAAAACGACTAAAACCTTATTTCTGCCCGTGTTTTGCGGATAGGCCCCTATACCTAAAATTATCAGTAATATCAACTGAAAGTAGAAGTACCTCATGACCACTCTTTATTAGAAATGCAAGTCCCTTGTTTTACAAATTTATCGGAAAACTTGTTATGTGAAACACGTATTTATACCTATAACTAAAAAATTGTCCGCTTCCCGAAAATCTAATTTGCTCAACAACTGTAAATTCAATTGAATTTAATCCGTGTTCTGATTTTTTTTGGTCGTGTTAATGTTTTGTTAATGAGTGTTTTTTGTTTTTTTTACACGGCTTTTAAGGATTTTTTCACAAAATAGTTTGATATTCATACCTAAATGTCTTAAATTAGCTGAAAATAATCAACGGTATGTTACATTATTTTATTCCACCCGAGAAATTCAGGGTTCCCGTAATTCTTTTACTGGGAGTATTTGCCGGCCTTGGGGCATACACCTTTTATATAAGCCGTGCATGGTCGTACCTGAGCGATGCCCCTGAAACGTGTATCAATTGCCATATCATGATTCCCCATTACAGCGGCTGGTTTCACAGCAGTCATCGACGGGCAACCCATTGCAATGATTGTCATGTGCCACAGGACAACCCGGTTTCAAAATATTATTTCAAAGCTAAGGATGGAATGCGGCACTCCTATGTTTTTACTTTAAGGGCTGAACCCCAGGTCATAAGGATTAAGGATGAGGGAAAAGAGGCTGTTCATAATAATTGTTTGCGTTGTCACGAGCAGTTGTTTGCCAACCCACGTATGGCCGGAACGGGTTATTTTCAGGTACATACATCGCAAAGCTGCATAAAATGTCACCGCAGCACACCACACCCAAATCCGGCGTCACTTTCATCGACCCCGAATACACTTACACCAAGACTTGGAAGCCCTGTGCCCGACTGGATCAGGAAAATGATAAAATAAACAACATATTCAAAATCGAATTCTATGAAAACTGTTCAAAAAATTGTTAGCGAAAAGCCATGGGTTGGTTGGCTATTGTTTGCTGGAACCATGATCGTGGTTTTTTTCATCGGGCTTCTGGCCTCCAGCATAATGGAGCGACGCACCGAGGCATTGTATGCCTACCAGACTTTCAGTAATATTGATGAATGGGAGTCCGACAATGCTGTTTGGGGACAGAATTATCCACAGCAATACCAAACATGGCTTAAAACAGCCGACGGATCTTTCCGCAGTAAATATGGTGGCAGCCAAATGATAGATGCACTTGCTGAATACCCTGATTTGGTGGTTCTTTGGGCAGGTTATCCTTTCAGTAAAGATTATAACCAGGGCCGGGGACATATGCATAGTATCGAAGATGTTTTAAATTCTCTTAGAACAGCAGCACCAAAAACAATGGCTGATGGCCCCATGTCAGGAACTTGTTGGGCCTGCAAAAGCCCCGATGTTCCGCGAATGATGCAAAAAATTGGGATAACCCAATTCTATGGTGCCACGTTGGCAGGCCTAATTGGCGAAGTGAAAAACCCGATTGGCTGCGCTGACTGCCACGACCCAAAAACCATGAGCCTGCGAATTAGCCGCCCGGCATTGGCTGAGGCTTATAAGCGAATGGGAAAAGATTTATCGGCAGCTACACACCAGGAAATGCGTTCGTTGGTTTGTGCCCAGTGCCACGTAGAATATTACTTTAATAAGAAAGTTCCTGGAGCTGAAGGAGTTAATTATCTTACATTTCCATGGGACAACGGATTTTCAGCTGAAGCCATGGAGGAATACTACGATGCCATCAATTTTTCCGATTGGACGCATGCTATCAGTAAAACACCCATGATTAAGGCACAACACCCCGATTATGAGGTCTATACAACCGGAGTTCATGCCAGTCGCGGGGTTTCATGTGCCGATTGTCACATGCCCTACCGTTCTGAAGGTGGAATGAAATTTTCCGATCATCACAAACAATCACCTCTAAACAATATTGCCAATTCATGCCAGGTTTGCCACCGCGAGGATACAGAAAGGTTGGTGAAAGATGTGTACGAAAGACAAGACAGACTAAAGCAAAGTCGCGTAAAACTCGAGGAACTGCTTGTAAAAGCCCATATTGAGGCAGGCGAAGCGTGGAATGTTGGGGCTACACCACAGGAAATGGACGAAATTTTAAAAGATATTCGACACGCCCAATGGCGTTGGGATTACGTTGCTGCTTCCCATGGTGGTACATTTCACTCTCCTGTTGAATCGGGCAGAGTGTTGTCAACCGGTATTGACAAAGCACAGGAAGCCCGGATAAAATTAGCTCGCCTACTGACCCAAAACGGGGTTAAACAGCCGATTTCTTATCCTGACATTTCAACCAAAGAGAAAGCCCAAAAATTTATTGGTCTTGAAATGGAGAAATTGAAAGCTGAAAAACAAGAATTCCTTAATGAGCGTTACCACAAATGGGTTGAAATGCCTTACGAAAAGAAATAGGTAATACTATTTTTCGCACGAGGAGACGTTGTTGTAACGTCTCTTTTTTTTCTATAGACCGAGTACCGTCAAGGATATTTGAGATCGTTGCAGGGTCAAAATGATATAATGCAACATATATATTATTGATATAAATTTGCATATAAAATATATTATTGCTATTTTTGAATATGGAAAAAGACAAACAATGAGGAT
>JBBISE010000207.1:0-5250 GCA_037441445.1 Salinivirgaceae bacterium | reverse complement strand
AAAGTCGGGAAATCTTAAACTTTACACCCAACAACGTGGTGAAACTTTACAAGTATGGGTACAACGCAAATTATGTCAGTCCCGTTTGCCCCTTTTCTCTGCCGATGGAAATCAGGGGCCACAAGGGGAAACCGGACCGTAGGGAATACCAGGCGCACAGGGACAGCCCGGAGAGCCTGGTCCACAAGGCGAACCCGGGCCTCAAGGAATACCAGGAGAAGCCGGAATTCCAGGACTTGATGGACGGACAATTCTTCATGGAACCGAAAATCCTGACTTATCAATCGGCTCTGCCGGAGATTTTTACATCAATACAGCGACAAATATTCTTTTTGGTCCCAAGACCGAAACGGACTGGGGTTTGGGAATTTCGTTGGTCGGGCCACAAGGGATACAAGGAGAGCAAGGCCCGCAAGGAATCCAGGGAAAACAAGGTTTGCAAGGTGATACTGGGTCACAAGGACAGCCTGGACAACAAAAGGAACAAGGAATTCAGGGTGAACCCGGAAACAACGGTGCCGATGGCCGCACTATCCTTCATGGAACAGAAAATCCGGAAACAAGCATGGTTTCTGTCGGGGATTTTTACGTCAACACCTCAAACCAATCTCTATTCGGAACAAAAACGAATGACAGTTGGGGCGAGGGCATTTCGCTGGTTGGGCCACAAGGCATTCCCGGCGCAGAAGGATTGCAGGGGGAACCTAGTCCGCAAGGAGCTCAAGGCATTCAGGGTGAAGCCGGAATTCAAGGTGAGCCCGGGCCACAAGGGGATCCTGGCATTCAGGGTGAAAACGGAGTTTCCATAGCTTGGTTGGGAAATTTGTTGGAAGCGCCAGAAAACCCCGAACTCAACCAGGCATTTTACGTTGAAACGCAAAAAAAATCGTTCATTTTCGATGGTACCGGATGGCAAATCCTGGCGCAGGACGGCCTGGATGGTGCCGGAAATATTTCAGGAACAGGAACTTCGGGAAAAATTGCCGTTTGGTCGGGCGAGTCAACGCTTACAAACCTCGAGTCGTTTAATATCGATCCCAATGTTGCGGTTTTAAGCTACCCAACCGCCAGTGATACGGCACCGATTTTCGAGGTTAAAAATAAAGCCGGTCAG
The DNA here is from genome assembly GCA_037441445.1 of Salinivirgaceae bacterium. Classification (GTDB taxonomy): domain Bacteria; phylum Bacteroidota; class Bacteroidia; order Bacteroidales; family Salinivirgaceae; genus JAAYQU01. The sequence goes on along the minus strand of JBBISE010000207.1, from coordinate 4,136 downwards.
GTTGTGTTTGGCGTTTATCAGTCGGGTGTCCGCATTTATGTTGACGACAGCAACACCAAGGCCGAAAAAGGCGGTTTTGCCGTAGGCGGATTGTCAACCGGAAAAGAAGATGGAAATCTCTTTCTCATGGTAACACCCGACAGTGTCCGTGTTTTATTGCGCGAACCGTCAACCAAAGCCGAAAAAGGTGGATTTGCCGTTGGCGGGCTTACAACAGGCAAAAACGTGGGCGAGGAATATCTGCGGATAACCCGCGACAGTGCCCGTATAAATTTGGCTCAAGGCGCTAAAAAAGGAGCAAAAGGAGGGTTTACTGTGGGTGGCTTATCGACAGGAAAAACCCTACCCGAAAACTTCATGATGTTAACACCCGAGAACTATTTAATTGGCCATCAGGCAGGTATGGCACTCACTACAGGACAGTTTAACTCTTTTATGGGTTATGAAGCAGGAACCAACAATCAGTCAGGAAGTTACAATGTTTTCTTGGGCTACAATGCCGGAAAATCAAACCTGAACAGTTACAACACATTTTTAGGGTTTCAGGCTGGTGCTTCCAATACCACTGGTACCTACAACTCTTTCATGGGCTACAATTCAGGAGTAGCGAACACAACCGGTTCAAACAATGTTTTTATCGGAAACGAATGTGGAAAGAACAACACCGAAGGAGGCAGCAATGTTATGATTGGCGATAAATCGGGTTATACCAATTCCACCGGAAACAACAACATTGCCATTGGGCAAAACGCGGGGTATTCGTTGTCAACGGGTATTCACAATACACTGATAGGTTCCAGCTCAGGTTATAGTCATACGAACCAAAGTTACAACGTGATGATTGGAACTTCCGCCGGTTACCACATAAATGCCACTGGATGGTCGGGGTCGTTCAACACGTTTATGGGGATTAACGCGGGATATGCCATTCGCAACAGCCGCGACAACACTTTTTTAGGAACCAATGCCGGATATTTTCTCGATAACGGAAGCGGGAACACCTTTGTGGGCATTGACGCTGGCCGCAGTGGCGACGACCCCCCTTCTCCTCCGGGTTGGCAGCCCCGCAACTATTCCGCCTACAACAACACGTTTATGGGTTGTAAATCGGGATATTACATTACCGAGCGATCTAATAATGTTGCCATTGGATTTCTTTCCGGCTTCAACAATTCAACGGGTTCGGGAAATGTGTTTATTGGCAATCAGGCAGGAATGAACGAAACAGGATCGAACAAGTTGTATATCGCAAACTCGTCGGAAACAACTGCTCTTTTGTATGGTGAATTTGATACCCGGAAAATTGGAATTAACACTACAACCCTTACGAATACGCTGAATGTTGGTGGCGACGTTACCGTTTCAGGCAACCTTGCAGCGGAAAGTGTTAATGGAATTTCCTCGCAATTCTTCCGGATTGATGGCTCCGGAAACACCATAATTGCGTCCATTTTAAATGGCGATGTGTTTGTTTTGTTCAATATTGGCGAGAATGAAATTCTGATACAAAATCAAGGTTCAACCAACTGCTTCTATAGGGTAATCAGGCAGGAAAACCATATAGTTTCAGCTGGTTCGGGATTGTTGGTTAGCGAAGATAAAATAACCATTCTTGGAAATCTGGAGGATGGATTTGGTTGTGAGCTACATTTTGGCACCTTGGATGGTTTTGTGAACTGTTCGGTTTGGTTGACATTTTTCGATGGCATTATTACGGGGCATTACACGAAAAGCGAATAACCTCCATAAATTAAACTGCACTTCGTCGTTTTTACAAAGAATTTCGATTTCTGCGAATACATCGGGACAAAAGAAACCCGTGATTTCAGACGGTTTGGGTTGACCATTTTCTGTTTCGACGCCAAAGCCAGCCAAAAGGTTTTTTGAAATAAGGCTGAGGAAAAAATCTTCTATAACTGTTACGATTCACACAATATATTGTATCTTTACCGTTCACAAATAGTGTTTTACAAAACCTCTGTCCAAGGGATAGTATGGAAAACCAGAATATCTCTTACGATTTGGTGGTCAAATATCAATAAACAATTAAATTTTTTAGCATGAAAGCATTTCGCTGGGTATTTCTAATGATTGGGATCGCACTTTTTTCCGGACTATCTGCCCAAAACATCGTTACAGAGAAAGCAGACGGAGCTTTAAAAAACGGCAAATACTTTGAAGCAATAGATTTATACAAATATGCGTTTGCAAAGGCCAAAGATCCTGTTACAAAGCGATATATAAACTACCAGGTTGCTCTGTGCTATCGCTTTATCAATGATTATAAACAAGCTGAAATCTGGTTTAGAAAAGTAACCCGCCGCGACCCACACTCACCACTTGCCTATCTTTATTTTGCTGAGGCTCTCCACGCCAACGGCAATTTTGACGATGCCATGGAGAATTTTAAGAAATACATTGAGTTGGATCCGGTTGACCCCAGAGGACAAAAGGGGTATAAATCGGCCGAATTGTCGAAAGAATGGACGGCAAATCCAACCCGGTACAAAGTATTACCCATGTACTATTTCAGTTCGAAGGAAAGTGACTTTGGAATAGCCTGGGCTCGCGATAATTACAAGTCAGTATTCTTTTCCTCTTCGAGGGAAGGGGCTACGGGCGGCAAAACAAATCCCGTAACAGGTCAGTTCTATGCCGACATTTTCACCTCAACCATTGACAGGAAAGGGCAATGGTCAAAACCAGAACCCATTGAAGGCGAAATAAATTCGGAATACGATGAAGGAGCCGTTTGTTCGAATTCCAAGGCAAACACACTGTGGTTTACATCAGTCAGACCAAACGACAAAGGCACACTTACAACGCAAATTTATAGTACAAAAAAGCAAGGATCCGAATGGGGAAAACCCGAGAGAGTAGTTCTTTTCGAGAGCGACACCATTGCTGTTGGCCACCCAGCCGTTTCCCCCGATGAAAAGACCATGTACTTTGTATCCTCTATGATTGGTGGGCAAGGTGGAAGAGATATCTGGTATTCAACCATGGAAAGTGGAAAATGGAGCAAACCCAAAAACATGGGTTCGGAAATCAACAGCCCCGGCGATGAGGTTTTCCCCTATGTCCACCCCGATGGAACATTGTATTTCAGTTCGAACGGACACCCTGGAATGGGCGGATTGGACATTTTCAGTGCAAAAAAAGTGGATGGCAAGTGGGAAGTAAAAAACATGCAATATCCTGTAAATTCGGTCCGCGATGATTTTGGAATTGTCTTTGAGTCCGAAAAAGAACGAGGTTATCTGAGTTCAAACCGACCCGAATCACGAGGGAAAGATGACATTTTTCAATTTACTCTGCCACCCCTTGAATTTAAAATGCTGTTAACCGTAAAAAGCGAACGCACAAACGACGGAATTTCAGATGCAGCGGTTAATATTATTGGCAGTGATGGCACCAATGAAACCAAATCGACCGAACAAAACGGCACGTTGCTCTTAAACCTCAACCCAAGCACAGATTACCGGATTATAACCCGCAAAGGCGGTTTCCTTGCCGGAAGGGGCAAAGAGACTACCTACGGAATTACGGAGAGCAAAACAATTGATGCATCAATTTACATGACACCCAATGACGCTCCCCGGCTTGTTAATGTTATGTACGACTTTGGAAAATGGGAGCTACGCCCCGAGTCAATGACCGCGTTGGAAGAACTGGTCGAAATTTTACGCGATGATAACCCCAACATTACCATTGAGCTCAGTGCCCACACCGATGCCCGAGGTAGTGCCGAGTTTAACAAAGAACTTTCGCAAAAGCGCGCCCAATCAGTGGTTGATTTTCTGATTCTGTATGGAATCGATGCCGAGCGGTTAAAAGCTGTTGGTTATGGCAAGGAAAGGCCAAAATTAATTACACCCAAAGAAGCCGCTGACTTTGCCACACGACCAGGATGGGAGTTCCTGAAGTCAGGAGTACTGCTCACTGAAGCCTACATTAACAGTCTCCCGCTTGAAGAAATGCGCGAAATAGCCCATAGTCTTAACCGCCGTACCGAGTTCCGCGTAACAGGGACTGATTATGTTCCCCGGATTCGCAAAAGAAAATAACAGTCAGAACACCTCAAAAAAAAGGGGCTGTCTAAAAAGGCAGCCTCTTTTTTTTAGTGTATTGCATTT
>JBBISE010000206.1:0-5251 GCA_037441445.1 Salinivirgaceae bacterium | reverse complement strand
GTCGGCATGAAGTTCCATATGGCCGTAAACCGAAAAATTATAAACATATGAATAAAATCAGCTTTGCTTTCGCTATTTTGAGCCTCTCGAACATTCGCACCAATAGAAGTTCCCGATTTTTATAGTTGCTTGGCAAAAACAAATTTCCTTTTTTCCTCCAAAAGTTCACTAAATTGTACAACTCTGAAAGCAAACTGAAAGGACTTTTCCACAATTAGATTTTCCCTATCATTTCACATGGCTACACCTTTTACATTTTCAAATTTTCAAATTACGCTCATAAAATTCAAAGAAATCTTGTCGAATCATTTCCCGAATCCGTTGAAACTCAGACCAGATAAACTCATCGGTTCCGGTAGCGTGGGAAGGATCGTCGTAACCCATGTGAATACGCTGTTTCACAATGCCCATAAAGGCAGGACATGCCTCGTTGGCTCCGCCACATACGGTAATCACATAATCCCACTCCTCGTCCAAATACATTTCCACAGGATCGGATGTGTGGTGACTAATGTCGATTCCCACCTCTTTCATGACGGCCACGGCTTTTTCGTTGAGTTTTCCGGCAGCTTCGGTTCCGGCGGAACGCACCACAAGGTTGCTGTCGAACGATTGAAGGAAACCGTGTGCCATTTGGCTGCGGCAACTGTTTCCGGTACAGAGAATTAAGATTTTCTTCATAGGTTTATTTGTTTAGTTTATTGCGTGGTTGGAGTTGACACATACAAGAACCATCGAGTTGTTCTTGTTTGTTAACATTCAGCGGCATTCCATCGCGTTCCCATTCTACAATGCCACCAGCAAGATTGGCAATAAAGGTAAAGCCAGCCTCAATAAGTATTTCCATGGCTTCGCGGCTTCGTAAGCCTGCAGAATCGGCTACAATGAAAGGAATATCTTTGGAAATATCGTTCAGACGCAGGGAAAGTTCGCTCAATGGAATGTAAAATATATTGGGTACAGCAAATCGTTTATAACCAATTAAATTCGACTCCCGAACATCCAAAATAGGAATTTCGAGTTCCATTGCTTTTTGGTACGCTATTCGAGGAGTAAAATTCAGGAATCCAGAACTTTGGAAACCATTTTCTATAAATTGTTCGTACATCATAGCGTATTTTTTTATTTGCATGAATGCGTCTCACAGGATATCCCGGCTTGCATCAAAGGCTGATAAAATGCAGAGAAACTGTTCCAATATTTTTCTAACGTCTTAGGAAACAGACAATAATTGATTTTCAGACCGTCAATTTCGCCATGTATCAGTCCAATATCGCGCAGCTCTTTTAAGTGTTGCGACACGGTGGTGCGGCTCAAAGGCAACGATTCGGAAATATCGCCCGATTTACAGGTTTTTGTTTGCGCCAGATATTGCAAGATTGCTAAACGTGCCGGATGCGAAAGCACTCGGGCAAATTGCGCAAGTTCCTGAAGTGTGTTGTCAAATTTCTCGGATTTATTCATTTTTCATTTTTCTATTTCTAATGTCGCAAACATACGACATTATTTTTACAAATGTGTAACTCTAATGTTAATTTTACAAATAAAAAACAATGTTTTGTTCTGTTTCGAGTATTCGTTTAAAAGTCAAAAACACTTCAATCCTGTAAAGGATCCGTCTAAGAAGTCCCAGATTTGTCATTGCTTCACTACGTTCGCAATGACCTGCTTTTTTTGACTCTTTAGACAGCCGCTTTTATATTTCTATAAATAGATTAGTACATTGTTTCCACTTTTTCGTACACAGCATTGATTACTTCCTCATTGACCAGTGTTTTCCCTTTAACATAACCCATGTCGGTTATCCTATAATAGGCGTAATTGCTAAACCCAGCTTTGTCTAAAATGCGTTTACCACAATCAATTGGGCAACCATCGAGCATAAGAATGTTTTTGGTTTTAAAGTCGGCGATTGATTTTTCAATTCCGGCACCAAGAACTGCCAAACAGTTCATTTTTCGAACACCGTTATCTCGCAACTTCCTTGCTACCAAATCAGTAACCTGGCCCAAATCGCAAGCCCCGGAACAAGCCAATACCATGTATTCGCTCACTCCACACAGGCACCCAGATTTCTGTTCATTTTCCATAACCTGATGTATTAAAACATTTTTAAATTATCTCATTTACGCATTAGCACATTATTGCATTAAATAGCCCCAAAAATCAATCCCGCAATTGTGGAAAGTACTACAACTACAGTCACATAAACAACCGTTTTCTGTGTTCCCATAACGCCTCGAATAACCAACATGTTAGGCAACGACAACAATGGACCAGCCAACAAAAGAGCCAATGCAGTACCTTTCCCCATACCGGCAGCCATAAGGCCTTGAAGAATTGGCACTTCGGTTAATGTGGCGAAATACATAAATGCGCCTACAATCGAGGCAAAAAAGTTTGAGAAAACCGAATTACCTCCAACAAGATTTGCTATCCAATTATTTGGGACAACGCCCGGAATGTTCGTTGAATCGTGCGTAGAGCCAAGCAAAAATCCAGCAACCACAACGCCAATGGCCAACAAAGGCATAATCTGTTTGGCAAAATCCCAACTCGACATGGTCCACTCGCGGTTTTCGTCATCTTTTAAGGTTGTAATAATGGCTAATCCTGTAATTGCTACTAGCATAGGCACTAATGGAGCCAACTTAGGCTCTATAAGTTCAAACGAAGCAACAGCCGAAACAGCGGTTGCCAACGCAGCCAAACCAACCCATTTCCAATTGATTTTCAATATTTTAATTAACGAATATACTAATCCCAAGCCAGGAACAGCGGTAATGTACCATTTGTAGCTCCAAATTAAAAACCACGCGCTGGTAGTGTCGTCGGCTGTAGGTTTTCCCCAGTTGGCAAAAACCAATATCAGAACTAAAATGAAGAAATGAAACGAAGTTTGCCACACAGGGCGTGTTTCCGGCGGAAGCTGAATGTTCATCTGCTCCGCTTTTTTGGCTTTTTCCTCTTTGCGATAAATAAAAGCCATAATTAAGCCTATCAAAACACTGAAGGAAACAGCGCCAATGACACGAGCTACGCCCATTTCAAAACCTAGAATTCGAGCCGTAAGGATCATGGCAAGAATGTTAATGGCTGGTCCTGAATATAGAAATGCCACTGCCGGTCCCAGACCTGCTCCACGTCTGTGAATACTCGAAAACAGCGGTAAAATGGTACAACTGCAAACAGCCAGAATTGTCCCCGAAACAGAAGCAACCAAATAGGCAAGCCATTTTTTTTTGCATTGGCACCAAAATAGCGAAGTACGGCACCCTGGCTTACAAAAACAGCAATTACTCCGGCAATAAAAAAGGCTGGTAATAAGCACAGAACCACATGCTCCTGAGCATACCATTTGGTAAGATCCAGGGTTGCATCAATGTCGGTGCGGAACGCTGCATTATCGACAGGCATAAAAAATGCTGCCGCAAACACAATCAAAATCCACATCAGAATCTTGATCTCCTTTTTGTTTCCATATTGTTTTTTCTTTAAATGAGAGTAATAGAATATCACTTCGGCCATCGTGGTCGAAAAAATATTAAAATAGTATCTTGTTAGATTTTAATACGTTATGCGTCTCTCCGATACAAAATCCGGATAACGACTTTGTATTCCATTAAAGATATACCACAACAATGTAGTATATACCCACAATAATAAACAAAATACCCACAACAATCCGGAACCACTTTTCGAATGTTTTCAATTTGTTATATACCTTTCCGAAACTGGAAACGCTGTAGGCCAGTATCCATGCAAAGATGATTACCGGAAGTCCGGTGGCAAAGGCAAACGCAATGGGCAGCAAATATCCGGTAGTGGCCGAGACAGACAGCGGTATTAAACCACCAAAGAAGAGCACACCGCTGTAGGGACAGAAAGCAAGGGCAAAGACAATTCCTAATAGCAAGGCGCCTTTCCAACCCCCTCCTGAGGCTTTCATTTCAGCTTTAGTCGCTAATTTACGAGAAAAAGGCAGGTTTAAATTAATCAGTCCCAGCATAAAAACGCCTATAATAATCAAAAAGGGTCCAATAAACAATTCGCCATAAGTGCTGATGGTTCGTTGGATTTTAAAAATACTGCCTCCTTCTTTTAACAAAAGAATCAGGATTGTGGCAATGACTGTATAGGAAATGGCCCGCCCCAACGTGTAGATCACTCCATTGAGAAAGACTCGTTTACTGCTTCCCAGGTCTTTGCTAATGAAGCCAATAGCCGAAATATTCGTTGCCAACGGACAGGGGCTGATGGCAGTCATCAAACCCGGAACAAAGGCTGAAATTAACGGAAATTCCGAGCTACTGGCTAAATTTTGAAGAAACTCCATGTTACTTTATAACTTTGTTGATCTTCTCCGTCATTCCGTTTTCCAACACCGATTTATTTTTGTTACGTGAGTATCCGGCAACAATTCCTGACAAATCCTCGTTTTTCGATTTCCCAACTGCTACAACTGTTTGGTTTTTAGCGTTGTACTTCTTTATTAAATCAGCGTTTGCCTCATCAGATAACATAATGGTTTTAAAAACTACCGAACCGTCAGTGTATTTTGCAGATACAACATCTTTAACGTCAGCTTCAAGTGCATTGCAAGCACGAGCAGCACAGCATGACAATTCGGCTTTAAAGAAAAGTACTTCTACTTTTTGGGCATGTGCGAAAGTTGTACTCATGATGGCAACGGCCACCGCTAGAATCATTTTTTTCATGGTTGTCTATTCGTTTAAAAGTTTATTTACTGTTTCAATTATGGTTGTTTTTAGCACTTCGGGATTACGCAAAGCATTTGCAAAAGCGGCTTCCGTTAAATTTTCATATTTTTCGCCTTTGGCAATAATCAAGCTGGACATGGCAATCTCGTATTTGTCGGCCAGTTTTTCGTTAGCTGCTTCACTGTAATCGATTTCTTCGAATATTACGTTGCCGTTATCTGCAAAACTCTCTTTTACAGTCATATCAGTAACTTCTTGTATGGCCAGACAGGTTTTGCACCTTTGTTTACTGTGGAAATAATAGACAATCACCTGATTTGATTCTACTACTTTTTCGGTTGCATCCGCCTTTTTTGCCTCGGAGGGCTTTTTCTCAGCCGATTGGCCGCAACTTACCATTAAAAGAGCCATTGCAAACATGGCTGTAATAGCCAGAACGTGTTTTTTCATAATTTTGATCGGTTTAAATTATTGATTAGATGTAAAGTTTCACCACGTTGTTGGGTGTAAAGTTTAAGATTTCCCGACTT
>JBBISE010000205.1:0-5256 GCA_037441445.1 Salinivirgaceae bacterium | reverse complement strand
GTGGGACTACCCTCTCAAAATTCCTCTAATCGCTAATGCGTAATCTGGGTTCAATGAATATTTTATGGCCTCCGGAGTTGCAACGCCCTTGGAAAACCGCTAACAGGACGTTTTTTTCGAAATCTACTGTCGATAATTCTTCCTTCGACATGAATCCCAGCTTTTCTTCGGCTTCTGCCAGTGATGCAATAACCAACTCTTTCGGTCTTAGCGATGAGCCATGACTCCCTGATTTTAGTAATTGAAATTCAATGTCTTGGGATTTAATTGAGGTGAAAAAAAAAATAAAATGAAAGCAACAACAGATATTTCATCGTGGGAAAACGTGTTAGAATCAATTGCCTTCAAATATAGACAAAAGAAGGGAAACTTGCAATCTACTCTTTTTGCCCAGCCTTGATTTCTCCTCCCAAAATACTATTGAAAGCATATTCAATAATTCGAAGGGTGTCGCTGTGCTGGCTGCAATACAACTTAATCCAGCCATATTTGAAACCATTGTCAGCAATAAACCTAAAAGCAAGATATTTTTCTCCCTGTCCCTGAAATTGTCCTGCATCCATGAATGTTCCAGGCACACCGGTGTTTGCTACCCAATTTCCTGAACCGGAAATTACATCATCGTAGTTAAATGCCGAAACATAACCAAAAGTTGAATTGTCGTGAAGCTGTACCGAAACAGGAATTACACGGGCAGCCAAATGATCAAACGATTCGGGCAGCCCTTGTGGGTTAAAATGCCTTAGGTCAATGATTTCAAAAGCAATATCGGCAAGGTTGTCCTGGTCTAAATCGAATTTTTTATACCCGCTGGAAACAAACTCGGCTTCAATTAAGCCGTTTAAAATACTATCGACATGATTTGAAATTTCATCATTGCTTTCCTGAAGGGCTTGTATGTCAGTGATTAAAACATATTGCTTGTTTAGCTCGCGGTGAATGACCAGGCTTTCGGCTGGTTTGTCCTCAGAGTCATTGCAGCCAATAATGATTGTTGACAATATCAAGCCTGCCAACGGTAACTGGATATACTTTCTCATAATCATAATGTTTTATCTTGTTAACAACCTAAATAATTGAATGGCTAACGTAAAAAAACGAGCCATTTCTACAGAAAATTGCTTTCCCGAAGGTTGTTTATTATACCAATAACAATCTCCGGCTCATACCCCCTGCTGTACAGCGCTTTAACGGCTTTTAGTTTCGATTGTTCATCTTTCATTTCGTTTTTAAAGCGGGATTCTAAAATGCGGATAATTCCCTCCTGATATTCACTTTCGTCAATATTCTGAAAAATTTCGTTTATTACAGTTGCAGAAATATTTTTCATGCGCAAGGCAGCTCTGATTTTTATACGGCCCCAGCCTTTCAGCCTAACGGCATCGTTGACATAGGCCTGGGTATATCGAAGGTGATCAATAAACTTATTTTCAAACAGGTAGTCAATAATTTTATCGTGCGTGGCAGAATCAGCCCCCCACTCTCTCAGCTTTGTCCGCACATCCCATTCGCACTTCTCGGAATGGGCACAATAGGACATGGCCTTTATTAAATATTTTTTATTTTCGCTTTCCTGCATAGCTAAATTTTTCCTGAAATCCTGATAAACCGGTTCTTACCTTGATTATCGTTAACAATTGTTGCAACCTTGAAAAAGGATCGGAATAGGTTTAACGTTTCCAATCCAAAGTTTTCGTTTATTTCAACCCAAATTACCCCCTTATCGGATAAGCATTTCCTTGCAAAACCACAAATGGCTTGGTAATATTTAAGAGCCTCTTTATCAGGAACAAAAAGTGCCAAAGAAGGTTCATAAGCCAGAACATTTTTGTGCATCTGACTTTTGTCCGACTCGGTAACATATGGGGGATTGCTGATGATTACATCCAATTTATGTTCGCAAAACGATTCTGGCAAGTCAAAAATGTCGCAGTTTTCAAACTGTATGGTTACATTGTTTAATTTCGCATTTTTCCGTGCAATTTCAAGTGCATCCTTTGAAATGTCAATGGCAAGCACCTGAGCTTCGGGATAGATTTTGGCCAGCGAAATGGCAATGCATCCGCTGCCGGTTCCAATATCAAGAATTCTGGACCTTTGGTTGATGTCCGCTATCGAAAGTTCAATCATTTCTTCGGTTTCCGGTCGGGGAATGAGCACCGCGGGGGAAACCATCAGTTCTAAATCGCGAAAATGTGTTTTTCCGGTGATATATTGCAAGGGTTCAGCCAGTTGAAGACGCTTCAAAATCGTTTCGAATTCCAGGTGCTGTTGTTGCGTAACGGGTGTGTCAAAATCAAGCAATGCTTTGTAACGGGGTATTCCAAAAACGTCGTCAATCATGCGAAAAAAGAGCGCTTTAATTTCGCTTTGTTCGTATATTTGCGCCAGCGACCCGTAGAAGCGGGTTTGCCACTCTCTGAAAGAAATTGTTTCCATGATGCAAAAGTACAAAGAAACACCGGACCCTGCCGGTTTCGATAAAAAAATGATGGCGCGTTGTCTGCAATTGGCTGAACGAGGCTTTGGGTTGGCAAGTCCAAATCCCATGGTTGGTGCAGTGGTAGTACACAATGGTAAAATAATTGGCGAAGGTTTTCATCGCCAGTACGGAGGCCCACATGCCGAAGTACATGCCATTCAATCGGTTGCTGATAAGTCGTTGTTGCAGGAATCAACCATCTATGTAAGTCTTGAACCCTGTTCGCACTGGGGAAAAACACCGCCGTGTGCCGATTTAATCATCGAATACAAGTTAAAAAGAGTTGTTATTGGCACCGTTGACTCTTTTGGGTTGGTTTGTGGAAACGGAATTCGAAAACTGAAAGAAGCGGGAATTGAAGTACAAGTGGGTGTTTTGGAAAACGAATGCCGCTTTCAGAATCGCCGTTTTTTTACCTTTCACGAAAAAAAACGCCCCTACATCATTCTTAAATGGGCTGAAACCGCCGATGGCTTTCTGGACAAACTCCGAAAACCTTCCGACAGCACTAAACCTCAATGGATTACCAACGACGAAGCCCGCATTCTGGTACATCGCTGGAGAACCGAAGAAGAAGGAATTCTGATTGGAAGCAACACCGCTTTGCTCGATAATCCGGCTTTGAATGTGCGTTACACATATGGGAATAATCCCACACGTATTATTCTGGATCAAAATGGCAATTTGCCACAACATCTGAAAGTATTCGATGAAACGCAGCAAACCATTCTTTTTACGGCAATTCCGGAACTGTATAGCACAAAAAAAATAATCCTTGAACCCTTGAAACAAGGAATGAATTTAAAGGACATCTTGGGTAGGTTATACGAAAACAAAATACAATCCGTTATTGTCGAGGGTGGGGCCCAGACGTTGCAACAATTTTTACTTCAGGATCATTGGGATGAAGCACGGAGGTTCGTGGGAAACAGAAATTTTGGAGGTGGCATAGAGGCTCCGAAAATGAATTTAGAGCACGCAAAATATGAATCCGTGGGCAATTGCAGCCTTTTTACCTATTTTAACAGCCTTGCCTGAAAATATCGTTAACTTTCAGTATATTTGTCCGTCTTTTAAAAGTTGTAAATAACTATGGAAAATACTCAACAAAAAATTTCACCCAATCTGTTTTGCGCCAAACACGGAGCCATTGTAGGAGCTGTACTCATTCTCTTGGCCATGGTCTTTTATTACATGAACGGTAAGCTTAACGACAGCGAAAGTTACGCCGGCACGGCAAATACAGTGATGTGGGTTTTGGGGCTTTTCTTTTTTGCCCGAAAATACAAAACTGATTTTTCGCCCGCTTTTTTCAGCTATGGCAATGCCTTTAAAATCAGTTTTCTAATAGGATTTTATGCATCAATTCTGGTGGCGTTTTTTCATTATCTTTTTTATACACTAAGCCCCAATGCTCTCAATCAGGTACTTATTGACATTCAGAATGCCTATCAGGCTACCGGGCAGTTTTCTGCCGACGATATTGAATCAATCATAAAACTGCTTCAACGCTATATGAGCCCCGGATTGCTGGCTTTTGGATCGCTCATAGGATTTGTTATTCAGGTAGCGATTTTTTCGCTTATTGTTGCCCTGTTTTTATACCGTTCAACACCCGCAGGCCAGGCCGGAACCTCGGCTTTTGACCGCGATATGTCGAAACTAAACGAATAAAAAAAGAAAGATTCAAATGAACATATCCATTGTTGTTCCACTCCTGAACGAGGAAGAAAGTTTGCCCGAATTGGTCGATTGGATTAACCGCATAATGTACGATAACAATTTCAGTTACGAGATTATTCTCATTGACGACGGCAGTACCGACAAATCGTGGAAAGAGATTGAAAAACTCTCCACCGAATATGGTTCTGTGCGGGGAATAAAATTCAAGCGAAACTACGGAAAATCAGCCGCCCTGCACTGCGGTTTTCAAGCAGCCAGCGGCGATGTGGTTATTACCATGGATGCTGATTTACAGGACAGCCCCGAGGAAATCCCTGCCCTGTACAATATGATTACCAAGCAGAAATACGACATGGTTTCGGGTTGGAAAAAGAAACGCCACGACCCGATTTCCAAAACCATTCCCAGCCGTTTGTTTAACTGGACAGCCCGCGTGGCCACAAAAATTAAACTGCACGATTTTAACTGTGGATTAAAAGCTTACAGAAATGACGTTGTTAAAAGCATTGAAGTCTATGGCGAAATGCACCGTTACATCCCGGTGTTGGTTCGACAGGCTGGATTTGACCACATTGGCGAAAAAGTTGTAAAACACCAGGCACGGAAATATGGGGTAACAAAATTTGGGTTGGAGCGCTTTATCAATGGTTTTCTCGATTTAATGTCCATCTTGTTCATCACCCGTTTTGGGAAAAAACCCATGCACTTGTTTGGTTTGGTCGGCACAATGATGTTTTTGATTGGCTTTATGGCCGCAGCCTGGCTGGGTTTCCACAAATTGTATCTGGTATTTCAGGGAATAGGCGCCGAGCGGGTAACCGAAAGCCCTTACTTTTTTATAGCCCTGACAGCCATGATTATTGGAACGCAAATGTTTCTTACCGGTTTTATTGCAGAACTCGTCTCCCGATCAGCAAATGACAGAAACAATTATTTAATAGAGAAGGAATTAGATTTAGCCTAACTCGAGTGTCTATCAAAAACGAGCTGTGAAACATGCTGTTAGCTACTCATATATTTTAATGCTTCATGACATTGTTATTCGCCTATTTGTTTCTTGCCCTCATTACATTTTTCCTGTGTTCTATAAT
>JBBISE010000204.1:0-5344 GCA_037441445.1 Salinivirgaceae bacterium | reverse complement strand
TCAATGCACGTTAAAATAATGATTTTTGGGGTTGGGGGCTGCAAGTTGGGTTAATTTTTGGTTTTAGGACGGATAAGCATGGTTGCAATGATAGCTACCATTCCTGCAAATGGGAACGTCATCAGCCTCGATGGGATAACCCTTTCAAGACCTGAAAGCATCCAGATTATTGTGAATAACAATCCCGCAATAATTGTAATCAGTCCAGCACGTCCATGGTAGCGCTTCCAGTAAAGAGTGAGCAAAATGACAATGGAAAATGTTCCCCCTATTCCTGCCCACACAAAACTTACAATGGTGAAAATTAGTTTGCTGGGTGAGAAATAGGCCAGAATCAGAGCAATAATAGACAAAACGGCTGTCACATATCGTGATTGGACAAGGGATTGAATGTTCGTTAATTTTGTTTTTCGTAAAGGTTTAATAATGTTTTCAGACAATTCTGTTGCCGATAGAATTAAAAGAGAGTTGGCTGTTGAAATAATAGCGGCAAGTATTCCCGAAATTAAAATCCCGGCCACAACGGGTGAAAAAACAGTAGTTAACACTGCCGGCATCACTTTTTCCTGATCGGGAAGCCCGTTAGGCCCGAAAATAGCTAAACCAATGAATCCCATCATTATAGCCCCCGAATAGGCAATAACAGTCCAAACAATTCCGATATTCCGTCCATGAATGGCTTGCTTTTTATTCGAGATGGCCATAAAACGTGTTGTTAATTGCGGTTGACCGCCCATATATCCAAAGAACCAGGAGAACGAGGCTGCAATAATGATTCCACCGCCAATTCCTGATACCAGATTTTGAGCGTTGGGAAATAAGCTGTTTAAAAAAGGGTACAATTCTGACTCGGGCTTCATGATAAGGCCACCAGTCAGGGTAGAATACGACTCGCCTGCCTTTAATAAAGCTTCGCTCATGCTGTGGGCATAAACAGTACCTTCGGGTTGGTTTGCCAAATAGATTATTCCAAAAATGGGGCCTATTACTACAGCCACAACCATCAGAATGGCCTGTATTACATCGGTGTAGGTTACACTCCGAAAACCACCGTAAATAGTATAAGGAACAACCAGAATGAAGATGAACAGCATACCGTAAAATTCATCCAATCCAAAAAGGTTTTCCAGTGTTTTACTTCCGCCAATAAACTGAGCCCCAACATAAAAGAAGAAAAAAAAGACAATGGCCAAACTGGAAACAACCCGAATCCAGGTTCCCAGTTCTCCGTGCCGGAGTGCAATATAATCAGTAAAAGTATCCACCTCAAATTTCTCGGCCTCGTCGCGGATGCGCCCTGCTAGGAAAATCCATGCCACTATTACGCCCAGAACACATCCAGCAGCAGTCCAAATCTCCATTAAGCCCGTTGCGTAGGCTGCACCAGGTAACCCCAGTAGCGCCCACGACGATTCGCCGGTTGCACGCTCGGAAAGTGAAGCTACCCATCCGGGTAACTTCCGTCCGGCAATGGAGAAATCGCTTCCGGTTTTTACTTTTTTTCCCTGATAGAAGCCCCAGGCCAACACCAGGGTCATGTAAACAACCAGAACAAGAATAAAGGTTAGGTTCTGTGTTGAAAACTCGATCATGGTTAATCGCGCTTAAAGTTAGCCACCACATTCTCGCTAATGGCATCCTGACTATTATAAACAAAGTAATTAAGTGTAATTGCCTTAAAATCAGGTTGAACTGTGCCTGTTCCATTGAATGTGTAGTTTCCAATAAGTTGATGCTGCATGGATATTGTCAAACCGTTGAGCACGAAATAGGCTTCCGTTTGGTCGCCTGATCGGTTTAGGTTCGAGATGATATAAACACTGTCCAATAGCTCATAACGACGGATGCTGACATTATATCGCCTGTAAGGAGTAATATCTCCCTGCTCCTCAACAACCCACACTCCGGTAATGCCGGAATATTCCTTGTCGGTATTGCAATTAAAAAAGAGCAAAAAGGTTGAAATTATGATGAGTAGAATTCTCATTATGGTTGTTTTTGTGAGTGGATAAATTGCAATGCTTTTTCCGTTGCCTCGAACACGGGTTTTATGCTGATGCTGTTTCCGGTGGCCTCGTTAATCCAACGGTCAGGGGTCAATCGGCCTAATTGGAATATACGTTGCACTTCTTTCGCAAAATCTTTTCCGGCTATTTGTTGTTCCAATTGAAAATCGATTAACAGACCGAACGGATAGGCCGAAAGGTAAAGAGGTGATGCAATCATGTGGCTGTATATGGCAAGAATGGTTTGGTCTTTCATTCCAAAAACCGGGGCGTAGAATTCGTTCCATACATTTTTGGCAATAGATAAGACCTGTTGCTTTAGTTGCTCGGCATTTGCGTTGGGATTGGCATACAACCACTTCCAAACCCGCATGTCAACAATAGAAACCCCCATAATCTCGTACATCGACCAGAATTGATCCAACGTGTTCAGGTATTGGGCAGTCTCGTCAGTTTTTCCCATGTTTAGGAGTTGTAAATCGCGCTTTTGGAACATAAATGCCAGAGCTTCAGTAAATGCAGTGTTGGGAACTCCTTGAAGCATGTAATAATCGACATCGTAGAGAGAAATTGTTTGTTCAACATTGTGTCCAAATTCATGGACAGCGATATTGTATCCCTTGTAATCCATACCTTCTTTGCTAATACGTGTTCTAAGGTGGGAAACGTCGCCTTTCATGGATGCGCCCCAGGCATGTCCTGAACCTCGGGCCGGATCAACTACAATTTTTTCGGATAAATAGGTTGCTCTTTCAGGTGTAAAACCAAGTGTTCTGAGCATGTTGGGCAGGTCTTTCTCAAATGCAGCCGGACTGGGATAAAGTTTACGTGTAGTTTGATCCAACATGTTTTGATCCAGCGAACTACGGGATTTGAATCCATCGTACCAAATATCAAAAGGCTCGAGGTTGCGGCCCAAACGCGAAGAAATCAACTCACCAACTTTCCTGGCGAGTGGTGAAGAAACATATTCAACAAAAAGCTTTTCTACTTCGTCCTGCGATATTTCCATTCCATCGTCGAAAGCTCTTTTAATATAAGTATTCTGCTCTGTGTAATATTTATCCTGCTTTTGGTATTCATTAAAGAAATCAAGAATGCATTGATACCGTGTGTTGGGCTCGCTGGCCAGTTTAATTTTCTGCCCGTTTTCGAAAACCTCGTTGCTTACGGGATTCCATTGATACTTGGGGTTGTTGACAACATCGAACGGAATTGACTGATCGACAATTCGTTCCATAACCTGGTAAATCATGCGTTGTTTTACTAATCCAACATCTTTATCGGAATAATTTGATTTGATCTCATCGCGAAGGTTCCAGTGCGATAACAGTTTCATATCAGTTGGGAACAATGTTTCGTTATTGTCTGTAAGCAGCTGCCCAACAAATATATTATAATCAGCAATATACGTGTCGGCTTTTGTGTTTACTTCCGATAGAGATTGTAATAAGGAAGCTGGAACGCGAGCTGTAAAAAGGTCCCCCATGCGCGCATAGGCCCATTGTTTTCTGTCCCACTTTTTGCCAAGTTCATTTTTCTCGGCCAGCGAGTAACTCGGAAAATTGAGGGCAATAATGAATGCTATTTTGTTGTTGTAAAAGTCATCCCAAAGGTGGGCGCCCACGCTGTATGCTCCAAAAAGATGATCGACTTTGTGGGGTTGACCAATGTTAAGGTGTAATGGTTCGAGTAGCGAAACGGTTATTTGGTTAAACCGTCCCTGCAGGATTTCAAGGTTGCGTGAGACTTTCTGAAAAACGATATCCAGTTCGGCAGCATCGGCAATGAAATTGTCGTTGCAAAAAGCCTCGAAATCAGTTCCGGATCCATCTGTAGAACGCCACAGATGGGCTACCTGAGAAACGCCCTTGTCAATGCGGAATGACTGGTCGGCGAATTTTTCTTTCAACGTTTTTTTTACCTTTTCCATTTGTGCTTTGTCAATGTTTTTCGTGTCTGCCTGGTTTTCCGTTGGACTTTGGCAGGAGAACAGCACAGCTGACAAGAGTAAGGTTGTAAGAATTGTTTTCATTTAGCGCGGTTTTATTTGTTTGTATTGTTCATTATTTTAATGGCTTTCGTTGATTCGTTCGATCGCTTCTTCAGTTTCGAACAAGGTGAAGTAGAAGGTGCTTCCTTCCCCTTCAATGCTTTCAAACCAAATATGACCTCCGTTTTTCAATATCAAATCGCGGCAAAGTACCAGTCCCAGTCCGCTTCCTTTCTCCTGATTAGTGCCAAACGTAGTAAAATTGGCAAGATGGTCAAAAATTTTGGCCTGGTTTGCTTGTGAAATGCCTATGCCTGAGTCTCTTATGCTGAATTTTACGTATTTTTCGTTGCTTTCCGAATTTATTTCAATAACGCCTCCGTTCCGGGTAAATTTAATAGCATTGCTAATCAGGTTTCGAAAAACGGTCTTAACCATGTTTATATCTGCAAAAACGGATGTGATTGGTGGTATTTTCAGGTTGATTTTCAGTTGTTTCTTGTCTGCTTGTGATTTCGTTAGCTTAATAATATCCTCAATAATGGGATCAACCAGAAACAATTGCATCTCGGCTTGCTGCAATCCCCTTTGGCTTATGGACCAATGCAAGAGGTTTTCGAGTAATTCGAATGTCATTTGTGTAAGTTCGGCCATTACCGGAAGTAGTTTTTCCGGACTATTTTCCTCATCCTCACCATCATCGTTCATGGCAATATCAAGAATACTGCGCAGGTTTCCCAAGGGACCGCGCAAGTCGTGGGCAATAATGGAAAACATCTTGTCTTTCATGGCATTAACAGCCATCAGTGCTTTCTGGCTTTCTACAAGTTGCTCTGATTGTGCCAATATTTTTTTTCTTTGTTGCAAAAGCTCCTGGTTTATAAGCATGATTTCGTTCTTTTGCTTCTGCAGTTCTTCATTTTTTGCAATTATTTCTTTCGTACGGTCGCGAATTATTTTTTCTAATCGTGTTTGCCTCAATTTTAAGGCTCTAATGCGAATTTGAACGAAGACATAGGTAATGACGAAGAGTAAAGCCAACAATATTAAATAAAACCAGGCTGTTTGGTAAAAATAGGGTTCCACCTGGAACGAAAAAGAAGCGCCATGGTTGTTCCAAACCCCGTCGTTGTTTGATGCCAGCACCTTAAACGTGTAATGTCCTTCTTTCAGGTTAGTGTAAGAAACCGACCTGACATTGCCAACGCTTGTCCACGCATCATCAAATCCCTCCAAAATGTACTTAAATTGCACTTTGGATGGTTCGTACAGGCTTAACGCCGTGTAATGAAAAGTAAACCGTTTTTTATCGGGGCTGAAAATCTGGTTTTTATTGGTCATGAAA
>JBBISE010000203.1:0-5388 GCA_037441445.1 Salinivirgaceae bacterium | reverse complement strand
TTGATAATCAGTGGTTGATTTTTGTGGCCATTATGGGGTGCACAAAACAGGAGTGGTGTTTGACAGCCGTCCTCCAAAGGGAAAGCACGGTGGACGCCATGGAAATCATGAAGGATGTGGCCATAGAAAAATGGAAATGCACCCCAATTGCCCCCGGAACAATAATTAACGTTTGGAAAATAAACAAAAATGGCGGATACTCCCAGTGTCCGCTTTTTTTTGCTTAAAATTGATTCGCAAGAAACTAATCGTTTGCAGATTAAGTGTACTTTTGTACGGCAAATTAATCCAAAACCAATATGCGAATTCTTCTAACGATCTTTTTTACACTGGCTTTTGCAGCCCTGTTTTCTCAAAAATTTACCATCAGCGGATTTGTCAGCGACGCTCAAACGGGCGAAAAACTCATTGGTGTTAATGTTTACGATGCCACTACGTTTAAGGGAACGGTGACAAACAATTTTGGCTTTTACTCATTAACTCTCGACCCCAGCGCGGTTAAGCTCACCTTCTCCATGGTTGGCTATGCAACCTACCAACAGGAAATTCAGTTGGACAAAAACATGCAAGTGAACTATGATTTAAAACCAGCACTGGATTTGGCCGAGGTAACTATTGTGGAGAAAATTATCGAGGGTGGCGTTACCAGTACACAAATGGGGTTGATTAATGTTCCCATTAAAGTCATTCAGAACCTGCCGGCCTTTTTGGGCGAGGTGGATATCATTAAATCCATTCAGTTGCTGCCCGGTGTCCAATCGGGCTCCGAGGGCATGAGCGGAATGTACGTGCGTGGTGGCGGCCCCGACCAAAACCTGATTCTGCTCGATGGTGTTCCGGTGTACAACGTAAACCACCTGTTTGGCTTCTTTTCGGTTTTTAACCCCGATGCCATTCAAAACGTGAAACTGGTAAAAGGCGGATTTCCGGCACGCTATGGTGGCCGCTTGTCATCGGTTCTGGATATCACCATGAAAGAGGGCAACACAAAGAAAATCAGGGCAGTGGGCAGCATTGGAATTATTTCCTCCAAGCTGTCGGTCGATGGTCCCATTGGCGAAAAAACCACGTTCATTGTTTCGGGTCGCCGAACCTACCTTGATATACTTACAGCGCCATTTATAAAAATATACCAAACCTCCGAAGGCATTGATAAAATGATGGGTGGCTACTTTTTTCACGATTTGAACGCAAAAATTAACCACCGCTTTTCGGAAAAAAGCCGTTTGTATTTAAGTACTTACACAGGGAAAGACAAGTTTTATATGAGAACGGAAGACAAGTACCTTTCCTACGACTACAATCCGGACACAGGTCAGGAAACTACCCGGGAAGTGAAGTCAAAGGAAAAAGCAGAGCTTTGGTGGGGAAATATTACAACTGCCCTTCGATGGAACTATTTGTTTAATGACAAACTCTTTTCCAATACCACAGCAACTTTTAGTCGATACAAAATGTTGATTGGCAGCAGTTTTCAGTACGATGACGAAAAATTTAGCATGAATTACAATTCCGGGATTAACGATTATGGTGCAAAAATAGACTTCGATTATTACCCAAATCCAAACCACAGCATAAAGTTTGGGTTATCTGAAACTTACCATACGTATAATCCTGGAGTGTTTGTTGCAAAAATTACTGGAAATGAATTGGAAAATGGGGAGTTTAAAGCCGGAAACGACAAACTTTACTCCCATGAGATTTCTGTCTATGCCGAAGACGACATTGACCTGGGACTTGGTTTTAAAATGAATGCCGGGTTACATTGGTCGGGCTTTATTACTCATGGAGAATTTTACAACCTTTTGCAGCCACGGTTTTCAGCACTTTATTTGGTGAACGAGAAAATCTCGGTAAAAGCGTCGTATGCCCGTATGCAACAATATATCAATCTCTTAGCCAATTCAAGCATTGGTTTGCCTACCGATTTATGGGTACCGGTTACCAAACGAATAAAACCCAACAATTCACACCAATATTCCTTTGGCGGTGTCTATGAACACAACCGCGACTTGGAATTCAGTTCCGAAGTTTTTTACAAAACCATGGACAACATTATTGAATATAAGGAAGGAGCCACCTTTTTCTCGCTGGAAAATGACTGGCAGGACAAAGTGGCCATGGGCGAGGGCTGGTCGTACGGTCTTGAGTTACTTATTATGAAAAAGTACGGAAAAACAACGGGTTGGATTGGCTACACCTGGTCAAAATCGGAAAGGCAATTTAACCGCCCCGATAAGGAAATCAGTTTTGGTAAGATTTTCCCATACAAATACGACCGTCGGCACGACATCAGTGTTGTGCTGACCCACAAATTCAGCGAAAGGTTTGATGTGGGCGCAACCTGGGTATTTGGCACGGGAAACACCACCACGCTCGAGTTTGAACGCTATCCTTCCATTGATCAGTTCGACACAAACGCATGGCTTTATGGCGGCGATTCCGAAATTCCCTACTACGAAACCCGCAACAATTACCGGATGCCACCCTATCACCGACTTGACGTGGGAATGAACTTCCACAAAGAGAAAAAGCGGGGAAAACGCATCTGGAACATTTCCGTTTACAATGTCTATAACCGCAAAAATCCCTTCTACATGAACTGGGAACGGGGCGATTTTGGAACACAAAAGCTCTACTATTACAGTCTTTTCCCAATTATTCCATCGTTCTCGTGGAGATTCGAGTTTTAAACTCTTAACCGTCTGCAAACATTAAGCATTCACGACTAATAAAAACAGAACAAATGAAAACAATACTTAACATATCTGTCATTTTGCTTCTCTTTTCAACATCCTGTAAAAAGGAAGTAGAATTTAAAGGAAAAGACATTCAGCCCAAAATAGTGTTAAACTCGGTTTTTTATGCTGACAGTCTGATATGGTGCTACGTGCATAAATCAAATTACGTGGCAACAGGAAATTTTACCATTACCCCATTGGTAAACGCCAGGGTTGTTTTATTTGACGACGCACAGCCGCTGGATACCCTAACCCATGTTGGATACGGAAGGTTCGAGAGTTCTGTCAGGGCTTCGACCAACAAAACGTACAGACTGCGGGCATCGCATGCTAACTATCCTGACGCTGAAGGAACATCGCAAACAGTCACCCCATCAGAAATAAAAAGTGTTGAAATTATTGGAACAATTCCCTCATCGAACGGTGACCAAAGCATGAATTTGTACCGCCTTCGGACTTCGAAAAATGGGAACGAAGCCGGGTACTATCGTATGCGTGTTTTTGAACATAGATACGACTACATTTACGACCAATGGAATACCATTATTGACTCCATGGAAAGCTTTTATCCCGTCTATATTAACATGGAATATGCCCGAGGGATTGAGTTTGAGAAATATTCCGAAGTTTTCAACGGTGAATATACCAACTGGCAATACACCTACTATTTTACCGACAAGTTTGTCAATGCCGAAGGCGATGGTTTTATTGAGTTCCCCATTGATCAATCGAGCCCTTGGTTATATGGAAACAGGCTTGTGTTTAAAGTAGAAAAAATATCGAAAGACTTCTTCTTATACCAGCACACCTTGTCACTTCTGCAAAGCGGCGATGATTTTGCCCTGTTTTACCAACCCGTGCAAACCTTTATGAATATTGAGGGAGGACTTGGAATAATAGGAACTTCTATGGTTTTGCCCGACTATTTATTTTCGGAGAAATAGGAACATTCGTTTTGTTCTTTCAGGAAGTGTTTTTTTGCAATTCGACGTGCCCGAAAAGAAATGCACAAGCCAGATTTCGCACAATCGGTTTTGTATGCCTGTAAAAAATATGTTTATTTTGTCGTGCAATTCGCATTACCTTAGATGGAATTTGTAAACGAAAAACAGTGTTGTTCACCTGAAAGCGACATTTAGGATTTGAAAAATCAAATAATCAATAATAAAGAGAGATATATGAACCGAAAGTTTTTATTACCTTAATTTCTGTCTTCTTATCATACAACTCGTTTTCACAGATTGGGAATGAGATTGTATCGTATGTCGATAGCACTGAAATTTTAGTACAAAAAGGACGAAAAATGATCCTGAAGGAATTGAGCGACAGTAATTTCATTAAAGCTTAAGAAGTTTACCAATACCTGACTAAAATAACAGAAAATGAGCCCTATTCGGCTTTTTACTTTCTTGAGGATTTGTACATTAATATGCTTGCAGGAGACTGGGCTACAGTAAATCAGTTGATGTTGGAATTTGACGAACACAAGAACAAATCGATATACCCAAACTCGCAGGAATTGATACGAAAGTTATATGAAAGTATCTCGAAAAATATTCCGGCTGTCTTGGCTGGTTGCGAGCGTTCCGGAATGGACGATCAGGCTAAAATGCTAGTATCTGCTTTATTGCAGTATCTTGAAAAAGATTCGTCTCCGGAAAAATACAATGAAAAGCTGATAGTGTACAGAAAGAGATATAAAGATGAGAAATATAAACCTTTCGAAAAAGATTTTATGCCTCCAAAATATGTAAAAGCCTCGTGGAATTTTTCGATGGGTTCGGGAAAAATTTTTCCGACGGGCAGGTTGTCAAATCAGTTTTCAAGTAATGCATCTTTCAACATGGCAATGGACATTAATATTGATAATGTTTTCACATCACTTTATATGCACGCCCTGGGCATGGAACTTCAGAACCCTTTTACGGCTACAACAGCTGTTGACACTTTGAATTTTAATTTAAACGAGAGATTCTGGTATTTTAACGGAGGTCTGAAAACCGGCTATTTTGTTATCAGAAATAACCGTTTCCACTTAGCTCCATACGCCTCAATATCAGGAAGTTATTTAGAGAGTACGCGATACAAAGAGGAAGAGGACAATGATTTGGAATACGAAATTTTCAATTCATTTACCTACGGAGCCGGGTTACACACTGAAGTAAAGGTATATGGGTATGAAGGCAATAATATTTATGGCGGTACTACCAAAATGCATTTGAGTGTTAAGCTTGAAACGGGATATAACAAAATTGTAAAGGTAAATGATTCTGCCTTTAAAGGAGATACACCCTATGTTATTTTAGCTTTGGTATGGGGTTTTGGACAGTTCTAACCGACACATGGGGCTTTAGCCCTGAATTTTCTCTTGACTTCGACACAAAAATTAAAAAAAATGATTCCGTCAGTTATTGCGCAATTTCGGTCAACATTGGTTACGAATGCCGGATGCGCGGTGGCCTGACAAAACTGCGGGCCAGGCGAGAGTGTGATATGGCAAACCGGTTAGAGCTATGAACAAGGGGCTTGCGTTACCAAAATGAAACGAACATGCCAACCAAATCTTGACACACAAGTGCATGATTATAAAGAATGTGAGTTCCATATGACCTTAAACTGAAAAATTTTGAACATATGAAACGCCCAT
>JBBISE010000202.1:0-5410 GCA_037441445.1 Salinivirgaceae bacterium | reverse complement strand
TTTTTTTTAACAAAAAAAAAGGACTGTCTAGTCTTTTTAGACAGCCCCTTTTTTTGTTTATATTTTCTTACGGATTAAATTTCACGAACTGCGAAAAATGTTTCATAAACTGGACGCGTTCGTAGGCTGCCGGGTTTGTTGATTCGGTATGTGCCAGTTTCCCACGGAAATCGGAAACCGAACTGAACCCGTGCTTAACCATCCATGTCTCTATTTCTTTTAAAATCATGCGGATTTGGATGGAGCCGTGCCTGTACAGCGTTGATACTACCTGAACAGTGGTTGCCCCTGCAAGCAATTGTTTAATGGCATCGTGGCCGTTATAAATGCCGGTCGATGCTGATATATCACAATTTACACGACCACTCATCATTCCCACCCATCTCAGGGACATGTTTAACTCACCGGGTTGAGAAAGTACATTGGATGGTGTTACTTCAAATGTATCAATATCAAAATCAGGGGAATAGAAGCGGTTAAAAAGGGTTATGGCATCTGCTCCCTCGTTCGAAATCTGCTTAATGGTCGTAGCCAGGTTCGAGAAATAGTAACTTATTTTTACCGCAATGGGAAGTTTTGTTGCTTTTCTAACCTGCCTGATAATGGACATATGCAAGTTTTCATTATCCTGTGCGCTGCGGTTCAAATCGCTGGGAAGGATAAACAGGTTGAGCTCCAGAGCATCGGCTCCGGCTTTTTCTATTTCCTGGGTCAGGTAAATCCATTTTTGGTCTGAAACACAATTGACAGAGGCAATTATGGGCATATCCACTTTGCTTTTGGCTTCCTTTATAAGTGACAAGTAGCTTCTGATTCGGTCTTCGGTGGGAATAACCTCCATGTAGTCAAATGTTTCAGGGTATATATATTCCCTGCCTTTCATTTGGTGCATTTCCTGTTCCAACTCGTAAACGATTTCCTCTTCGAACAGCGATTTTAGTATAATTGCCCCTGCGCCTTTCGTTGCCAGGTCAACAATATCGTCAATATTGTTTGTTAGTCCGGATGAACCGACAATAATAGGGTTTTTCAATTGAAGCCCCATAAAAGTTGTTGATAGATTTGCCATTGTGTTCATTTTTAGTAGTTTTTTTAAAGAAACAACCAAAACGCACAAAGGTTTAGGGTTCGAACAACTCTTCGATTTGGGCGAAAGCCGAGGAGGACAGGGGCACATCGAACGATCGGCTTGTAGTACCCACAGTCACAAAATGGTTTTTCTTGTCAACGTAACGGATGTAATTGGGGTTGATGATGACCGAACGATTAATTCGGAGAAAGTATCCTTTGGGTAGGTTGACTTCTATTTTCCCAATATTATTGGGAAGAGTGATAGAATCGGAAAGCTGGTGAACGACACTATAACTTCCTTCGGCCAAACAACAAAGAATTTCAGAGGGTTTTAGCACTACAAAACCCGTTCGGTTATGAAACTTAATAAGGTGTTCAATTCTTGACCTGTTCTCGCGATGGTGTTTTTTGATATCGGTAATTTGCCTTTTTTCAAGCCTTCTCAGGCAGGAATCCAGTTGCTTGCTGTCAATGGGTTTTGATAGAAAGTCGAAGACCTGGTTTCGCAATGCCTCCAGCAAATAGTCGTTATGCGCAGTTGTGAAAATTATGTATGGAGGATCGGGGTTCTCGTTAATTCGTTTTGCCAATGACAATCCATCAATTCCCGGCATATCAATGTCTAGAAAAAGAACATCAGGATTGTGTTCTCCTAATTTGGACAGCGCTTTGAGGGCATCTGTGTAAGTTGCACAAATTTCAACATCCGGATGAAGCGAAAGAAACTTTTCAAGCACAGTCACTGCAATGGGTTCGTCATCAACAATTACAACGCGAAGCATGGTTTTGGATTTATTTGGTTGGTAAAAATACGACTTTTCCTTTTACCGTTCAATAGGGCAGGTGAATATGCAAGGGTGCTATTGACTAATCCGTTTTTTTTCGTATTTTTGCGCTCCGGCTTAGCCCCAGATCAAATTCTTTGAATTAGCGGAAAATGATTTATTTACGGGCTTGAACGGATAGGAGAATAGAAAAAGAAGAATTTAGCAACGAAGATTTCAATGAAGAAGATCCGTAATTTTTGCATAATCGCGCATATTGACCATGGTAAAAGTACGTTAGCTGACAGGTTACTGCAGGCAACCAATGCCATCTCGGATCGTGAACAGCGCGATCAGGTGCTCGATAATATGGATCTGGAACGGGAACGGGGGATAACCATAAAAAGCCACGCCATTCAGATGAATTACAAGCATTCAGATGGTATTGAGTATGTACTGAACCTGATTGATACTCCGGGCCATGTCGATTTTTCATATGAAGTCTCGCGTTCCATAGCAGCTTGCGAAGGAGCTCTTCTAATTGTCGATGCCACGCAAGGAATTCAAGCACAGACAATTAGTAATTTGTATATGGCCATTGAGCACAATCTGGAAATTATCCCGGTGCTCAATAAAATGGACTTGCCCAATGCCATGCCCGATGATGTGAAGGATCAGATTATTGATTTGCTGGGCTGTAAGCGTGATGAAATAATCGAGGCCTCGGGAAAAACAGGCTTGGGCGTGGAACAAATTCTGTCAGCTATTGTCGATCGTATTCCTGCCCCTAGCGGAGACCCCAATGCCCCATTGCAGGCGTTGATATTTGACAGCGTATTTAATCAATTTCGCGGAATCGTTGCCTATTTTAAAATAGTGAACGGAACTATTCGAACAAAAGATAATGTTAAATTTTTTAATACCAAGAAGGAGTATTATGCCGAGGAGATTGGCATCCTTAAACTGGGATATTCGCCCACAACGGTGCTCAGTGCCGGAAATGTTGGTTACATCATTAGTGGGATAAAAACGGCTCGCGAAGTGAAAGTGGGTGATACCATTACACACGTTGAGAAGCCTTGCAATAAAGCCATTGAAGGGTTTGAAGATGTTAAACCCATGGTTTTTGCGGGTGTTTATCCGGTCGATCCCGATGATTACGAGGATTTGCGCGCTTCCATTGAGAAACTTCAGTTGAACGATGCCTCTTTATCCTTTATTCCTGAATCATCAGCAGCTCTGGGATTTGGTTTTCGCTGCGGATTTCTTGGCCTGCTGCACATGGAAATTATACAGGAGCGCCTGGAGCGGGAATTTAACATGGATGTTATTACGACCGTTCCAAACGTAAATTATAAAGTTAAAACCACAAAGGACGAAATTATTGAAGTGCACAACCCTGCTGGGTTGCCCGCGCCAAACTATATTGAATATATTGAAGAACCTTTTATCAGTGCCCAAATAATTACTACAACGGAGTATATTGGCTCTATTATGACACTGTGCATTGGCAAACGAGGCGAATTAAAAAGCCAGGTTTTTCTGACAGGAAACCGGGTTGAAATAAATTTTGACCTACCGCTGTCCGAAATTGTAATCGATTTTTATGACAAATTGAAAAGTATTTCAAAAGGGTATGCGTCGTTCGATTACCACATCAGTGGTTACCGGGTTGCAAAACTGGTAAGACTTGATATTCTGCTGAATGGCGAAACAGTGGACGCACTTTCTGCACTTTTGCACGTTGATAACGCCTATGATTTTGGGCGCCGTATTTGCGAAAAACTAAAGGAACTGATTCCTCGCCAACAATTCGATGTGGCCATTCAGGCAGCTATTGGTGCAAAAATTATTGCACGCGAAACCGTCAAAGCAGTGCGAAAGGATGTGACAGCCAAATGTTATGGTGGCGATATTACCCGGAAACGCAAATTGTTAGAGAAACAGAAGAAAGGTAAGAAGCGTATGCGTCAGGTGGGCAATGTCGAAGTCCCGCAAAAGGCATTCCTTGCCATATTAAAACTTGACTAAGTCAGAATTCTTAGGGCAACCTTAAAAATTCCAACCTGCAATCAATACTCGAAAACGTTCGTTTTTATTTTTTTTGTACTTTAGCCGTCCAAATCAAGTATAAACTAAACCGTTTAAAGAATGAAAAAAGTATTGATACTTGGGGCCGGCATGGTTGCTAAACCCATAATTACATATTTGTTGGATCGAAATTATCAGGTGACCGTGGCCGCCATGAATTTCGACCGTGTACAGGAGTTGGTGGAAGGTTATGAGAACGGCAACGCCGTGGAATGGACGACCGACAATACCGATATGCTTGACAAAATGATAGCACAGCACGATTTAGCTGTCAGTCTTTTGCCATTTAAGTTTCATGTTATGGTTGCTGAGCGCTGTATTGCCCACGGGAAAAATATGGTAACAACCAGTTATGTGAAACCCGAGATGCAGGCTCTTGACTCGGCAGCAAAAAGTGCGGAAATAATCATCCTGAACGAGGTTGGCCTGGATCCGGGAATTGACCACATGTCGGCCATGCGAATCATTGACAATGTTCACAGTCGCGGGGGAAAAATCGAGGAGTTTTATAGTTTGTGTGGTGCGTTACCTGCACCCGAATCGGCCAATAATCCACCGGGATACAAATTTTCGTGGTCGCCCAAGGGTGTCATTCTGGCCAGTAAAAACGATGCCCTCTACCTTAAAGGAGGTGATAAAAAGTACATACAACCCGTTGATTTGTTTACCGACAGGTTCGAAGTTGATTTTCCGAAAGTAGGAAAACTTGATGTTTATCCAAACAGAAATAGCATCGACTACATTGATATTTACAATGTTAAAGAGGCAAAAACAATGTATCGTGGAACATTCCGGTTGAAGGGATGGTGCGAAACGCTCGATGCCATAAAACGTTTAGACCTTTTGGACGAAACCCAGACCGATTTGACCGGTAAAGCATGGGCTGACCTTGTGGCATCAAAAGTTGGCGCCGCAGGTGGAGATGTCAAAAATGCCGTTGCTGAACATTTGAATATAAGTATAGACAGTGTTGCCATAAAATCAATGGAATGGCTTGGTTTCTTCAGCAACGAACCTCTGAACCGTACCATTGATTCGGCCTTTGAAGTGGTATCGGATCGCATGATTGAAAAAATGTCCATGGAAGAGACCGACCGAGATATGGTGGTCATGTTGCACTCATTCCTGGCATCCTATCCCGATGGCAAAAAAGAAGTAATCCAGTCACGCATGCTCGATTACGGCAGCCTTGATGCCGACACCGCAGTTGCCAGAACTGTAGCTCTACCGGCGGCCATTGCAGTTGAAATGATTTTATCGAACCAAATTCGCCTGAAAGGTGTTTTTCGACCAGTGTTGCCCGAAATTTACAACCCGATTCTTGACAGGCTTGAGGATATGAACATCCGTATGATTGAAGAGTACGGTCTTCCGGTGAATAAACAAATAGGATAATTCATTTTCTGGGGTATGCACATAAAACATATTAAAAAAAGATAGTAAATTTGGGGATTATGGATATTCCCAAGAATCAAATAGAATTT
>JBBISE010000201.1:0-5415 GCA_037441445.1 Salinivirgaceae bacterium | reverse complement strand
TATTGGCTATGGAAATATGAATTTTTGGGTGACCCAACGCACAAAACA
Organism: Salinivirgaceae bacterium; assembly: GCA_037441445.1. Lineage (GTDB taxonomy): Bacteria > Bacteroidota > Bacteroidia > Bacteroidales > Salinivirgaceae > JAAYQU01. Next base: position 5,367 of record JBBISE010000201.1, on the reverse strand, counting down.
GGAGTAAACCGTGCTGGGAACCGGTGGTTACAGGAAACCTATGCCCCCCTTTACGATCACGACGGGAATGTTACGCGCTATGTGTCGGTATCCTTGGATGTTACCATTCTGGTTGACCTTGAAAAACGAAAATAAAAATCATAAAAAAACGCTGGAACTTCCGGCGTTTTATTTTTGATTCAAAGCTGAATGAATCCATTCTAATATTCGTCTTCGTTGAAGAAAAAATCTTCTTTGCTGGGATAATCAGGCCAAATATCCTCGATACTTTCATACACTTCGCCTTCTTCCTCAATTTCCTGGAGGTTTTCAATTACTTCCAAAGGGGCTCCCGAACGGATAGCAAAGTCAATAAGCTCGTCCCGTGTAGCGGGCCATGGCGCGTCTTCCAGTTTTGATGCTAATTCTAAAGTCCAATACATAAGACCGTTGTTTTTTTGGTTATTAAAAGTGGCGCAAAAATATAAAAATATTTCTATTTACAAACGCGGTTTCCAAACAATTTCTTTTGCTTTAAAATCGACGCTGAATTTTCGGGCTAGGACAAACAAATAATCCGATAAACGGTTAAGGTACTGAATGACCATTTCGCATCCACCATATTCCTCCTGAACCTGCAAGGCCAGCCTCTCGGCACGCCGGCAAATGCAACGGGCAACATGGGTCTGCGAAACGGTTTGGTTGCCACCGGGTAAAACGAAAGCTGTTAAGCGGGGCAAGTGTGCGTCCGTAGCATCCATTTCTTTCTCCAGAAATTCAATGTCAGCATTGTAAATTGCCGGAACCGGGGCTCCTTCGGATCCATATTCCGACGCTAAGATGGCCGAAGCGGACATTAAACGCTCCTGTATTTCAATTAAAGCCTCGACAGTGTGTTTTTCAACCTTGGGCATGTCGCGTACCAAACCGATATACGAAATAAGTTCGTCTAAGGTTCCATAAGCTTCAATCCTAAGATGATACTTGGGAACCCTTGTCCCATTTAATAATGCTGTTGTCCCGTCATCGCCGGTGCGTGTATATATTTTCACAATCCTGTTATTTTAACATGTACATAACTGAACGCTGAATACTAAAAATTGTTTCACATGACGTTACAGTGGCGCGAAAATACACATTTTTCCTTTCCGGGAATGTCAAAAATAAAAATTAAAGCCTCTTTTTTCTTACTTATCGGGGACATTCGACCTGGTCTCCCCCTTGTTTTTTTTTGATTTACTATGATTTTAATCTCAAAATCCATAAATTTGCAGGGTTTGTGTGAATTACAACCGAACAAAATTTAATCTATTAACTTTAATAACAGGCTATTATGAAGAAAATGTTAAGTATGATTGCCTCAGCGGCAATCTTGTTTTCGTGTGGCGGACCACAGAAAAAGGCAGAAGTAGAGGTTCCCGAAATGAACGTACACGCCCTAATGGTCAATGTTGACCAATATGTCGGCAAAACGGTTACTGCAATTGGCGTTGTCGATCATGTTTGTGGACACGGTGGCGGAAAAATGTTTATGGTATGCGAAAATTCAGATCATAGATTGAAAGTTGAACCAGCCGGTGATTTACAATCATTCGCATCCGACATGGAAGGCGGAAAATTCGCAGCCACAGGTATTCTTGAAGAAATAAGAATCGATGAGCAGTACCTGGCCAATTGGGAAAAAGAAATTACTGAAAAAGAAGCCGTGAAAGAAGAAGCAAAAGAAGAGGGACACGATCACTCTGCACATGGCGAGAAAGCCGACATGGGAGAACATGTTTCTGCTGCTGAAAAAATTAAAACATACCGCGAGCAAATTGCCGCTACTGAAAAAGGCTACCTCTCTTTTTACACACTAAAGGCAACAAAAGTAGAAAAACTGGAAAACGAAAAAGCTGCACAAGAAGCTGAAGGTGCCGAAAAAGAAGAAACCAAAGAGGGTCAGGAATAGATAAATAATTGCTCATAGTTAGACTATGACCTAGGATAAAAGAGAATCGTGGATTTTGATGGTTTACCTCACAAGTCCACGATTCGTTCTTAAAAAAAACACGATTATGGCGAATACTATATCAAAAATAGGCGTTTTTTGTGGATCCCATACCGGCATACGACATGAATACATGACGGCAGCCATCAATCTGGGTCGTCTTATGGCTCAAAGCAATGTGGAATTGGTTTATGGTGGCTCCTCTGTTGGTTTAATGCACCAGTTGGCAAAAAGTGTGAAACGCTACGGAGGACGTGTAACCGGTGTTATACCCCGGTTTCTTGCCGAGAAAGGGCTGGGTGAGAAATGTGCTGACGAATTAATCATTGTTGAAACCATGCACGAACGTAAGGCTAAAATGATGGAGCTTTCCGATGCTTTCATTGCTCTACCCGGTGGATTTGGCACGTTGGAAGAAATTTTCGAAGTCATTACGGCATCACAGCTTGGACTGCACGCCAAGCCCATTGGGTTTGCTAACATAAACGGCTTCTATGGTTTGCTTCTGAAGCACCTTGACCGCATGATTGACGAAGGATTTGTTAATCCCGCACACCGCGAAACCTTAATTGCTTCTGAAAAAATTGAGGTTTTGTTTAAAAACCTGTTTACCTATAAAGCCCCTGAATACCAGAAATATATTGAAATATTCCGCGACAAAGAACATTTTAATGTTGTGGATCAGGATTAAAACATGCTTCTTTTGAGATACTTTCCGCCCAAACATCATCGAACTGTTTGGGCTCTTGTTTTTTCATAATCATCGAATGCTGAAAAAACTTTTTCTATATTTGCCAAATCATTAATTCTCAAACAACCTTAATTATGAAGCAACTGTTATCCCTTTTAATTGTCCTTTTTATAGTGGGCAAAATTGTGGCAGCTCCCTTTGATAAACTGCCTTACTCCATTACACAGCCCGACGGAACGCGCATAGAATGTTTCGTTTCAGGTGACGAATTCTTCAATTGGATTCACGACGAAAACGGGTTTCCAATCATTCAGGGTGCCAGCAAATACTACTATTACGCAGTTCCCGCGAATGGAAAGTATATTGCATCGGCGCACAGAGTAGGCACAGTAAACCCGGCCAGTGTTGGACTTCAAAAAATGAAGTTGCTTGACAACGAGCTAATTAAAAATCGAAGGAAAGATCTGGAAATTCCACAAAAAACCATTCTGAATCAGCAGAAAAGCAGCAGAAGTACCTTGCACACAGGAAATTTTAACAACCTGGTCATATACATCAAGTTTGCCGGCGAAGAAGAAATTGTAACGCCTAGACAACTCTACGATGACAGGTTGAACCAGCCCGACGGATATTCGGTAAAAGCATACTATTGGGAAACATCTTATAACCAATTAACTATCAACAGCACACATTATCCTTCGGTTGAAAATCCTGAAACATCCAACGCATCCTATACCGATCAATATCCAAGAAATTACTACGAACCATATGATGCCACCAACAATCCGGAAGGCTATGACGGAAGCACCGAACGCCGCCTGCGCGAACACCAAATGCTGGTCAACGCGGTTACCTGGATCAATGAGAACCATCCAATTCCGGCTGACTTAAACATCGATGCCGATGATGATGGGTACGTTGACAACGTTTGCTTTATGGTTAACGGCAACGCGGGCGAATGGGCCGATTTGTTGTGGGCACACCGTTGGGCACTCTACACATACGATGTTTATATCAATGGAAAAATGGTGTACGATTACACGTTTCAACCTGAAAATCAGGTCAGTGTAAGAACTTTATCGCACGAACTTTTCCATGTTTTAGGTGCACCCGATCTTTACCATTATTACAATTATACCAATATCAAACCAGCCGGAAAATGGGATGTCATGAACAGTGGATCAGGCCATATGTTGACCTACATGAAATGGAAATATGCTCAACAATACTGGATTAGCGATATTCCCGAGATTACTGAGGCAGGACAATACACCGTATATCCAACAACCCAACAAACCAACAACTGTTTTAAAATAGCATCACCCTATTCTTCCAACGAATTTTTTATGGTAGAATACCGCAAGTTCGAAGGTGAATTTGAGTCTTTATTACCAAACCAAGGATTATTGGTGTATCGCATTAACCCAAATTTTGATGGGAATGCCCAATATGACGGGGTTTCAGTGTTCGACGAAGTGTATGTTTACCGACCCGGTGGAGATTTGCAAGTCAATGGCGAACCCGACATCGCCGTGTTTTCTTCTGATGCAGGCCGAACAGAAATAAACGACCTGACCAACCCGTCCAGTTTCCTTTGCGATGGAAGCAACGGAGGATTAAACATTTTCAATGTGACCGAAATTGGGGAATCCATTTCTTTCAATGTTTCGTTTGGCACTGAATTACAATTGACAGTCGTTGCTGAACCAGCACAGGCAGGAAATCCGACAGGAACGGGTTCTTATTCCATTGGGACAATAGTTCCCTTAGCTTCAAATCCAAACGACGGATGGGAATTTGTTGCCTGGATTAGCCGTTTGGGAAGTTTAATAAGCGTTAATCCGGAAATTGATTACACCATAACCACTCCAGACGACACGGTGAAGGCTGTATTCCGCGAGGCCGCTTCAATTCATACCATTAATAATAAAGCTATTCTTTATCCTAACCCTGCCGGGAACACACTGTTTGTACAAAGTCAGACAGATGTAACCAAAGTATTGATTTACAGCATGACAGGAAATATGTTGCTGCACCAAGATGGCGAAACGGGTATAGCGCAAATTGATATTTCTACATTGCCAACCGGAATTTATTGGGTGGAAATTCAAAACTCAGATCACAAAACGTCCTTTCATAAGCTAATAAAGCAAAATTAAACACGTTTGAATCAAACCCCTTCAAAAACAATTGATTTTGAAGGGGTTTTCCTTTTCAGCTGTTTCCATTTCAACATCTACATCTAATTTGACCACCCTGCTTACACGTAGCCAGAATCAGTACCATTTAAACTGCGTTTCCTTCGGAACAGGTTTTACGGCTAAATCAGGTACAAATTTAGTTTACCTTTACTATATCCGCCCCCATTGCTGACGGTTTAAAATTAATGTATCTTTGTCCTTCAATTCCTTTTTCGTAAACAACTTCAAAAAATGCAATATCTCCTTAATTCCGCAGCAAAAATATCTGCATACAAATTTAATCCTTTTATGGCTCTCTTATAGGATTTACTGAGTAAATTTTCCGATAATACTCGTTGCTACGTTGAGGTTGGCGAGAAGAACATATAAGAATTGCACTCTTTTGTGAAAACTATGGAAATTCGAAAGCATACCAATGGTCTCAAAATCCTACATTAAATCATAAAACGCAATACAGGGAAAATAACCATTGGCATGTTTGCAGCTGCGCTTAGAATCGTATTTCT
>JBBISE010000200.1:0-5534 GCA_037441445.1 Salinivirgaceae bacterium | reverse complement strand
GGGGACTTCTATAGTCAGCGCTTAGTTGCCAAATCGTTGCCTTACAACCTCGAACATCAGCACTGATGCGGCGTTTGATACGTTGAGGGATTGAATTTTCCCTCCAATGGGTATTTTGGCAAAACTGTCGCCCATTTTCAATAAATCGTTGGAAATGCCAAACTCTTCCGATCCCATGACTAAGGCCAGGGGCATGGTCATGTCAATGGAATAGTAGGCATCATTGGCTTTTTCCGTTGCACAAACAATCTGAAGGCCACTTCTTTTGAGGTTTTTTACCTGGTTGACCATTGATTCGGTACGGCAAATGGGAATATGAAAAATGGCTCCGGCTGATGTCTTTACCGTATCGGCACCAATTCTTGCTGATCCTTTGGTAGGAACCAGAATGGCATGGGCTCCGGCGCATTCCGCTGACCGGATTATGGAACCTAAGTTGCGGACATCGGTAATTTGATCCAAAACCACAATAAACGGGTTTTTCCCTTCGGCAAAAACATTACTTACAATGTTGTCAATATCCGAAAATTCCACCGCCGACAAGAACGCTAAAACCCCTTGATGGTTCTTTTTTGTAACCTGTTCGATTTTCTCAACCGGAACATGCTGCATGGGAACCTTGTAATCGGCAATGGCCTTGTAGAGTTCTTTAACCAAATCGCCGGTCAGTCCTTTTCTAACCAACACTTTGTCAATTGATTGGCCACTTTCAATTGCCTCAATGACTGAATGAAGACCGAAAATAAAATCTTTTGTTTTGTTTTCCATGTATATTATGTTATTTTATTTACTCGACAATAAAACGTTGTACTGAAACCTGATTATTATACATAACCTGAACCAGATAGAGTCCCTTAATTATTTGTGGTAGGTGTATTTTAACTTCGTCCAACGAAACCGACTCAACCGTTTGCGGAATTTCGCGCCCTGTAATATCAAACACCCGAACCTTGATGTTGCCTACAGGGTATCCAAATAAAACGTTTAACACTGATTTTGTCGGATTGGGATACAGAACAGGCTGTAATTCAGCGTTGTATTGAACATCCTCTATTTGAAGCGGATCGTTGCCCTCATAGACAGCAATGTTATCAATAAACAGATCGTTGCCGTTACGGTTTACGGTTTCGAACCGTATCCAAATTCTTTCGGCATCAACAAATTGCGACAAATCGACATTGGCATAGCGCCACTTTTCGGGCGTGTTGGGGACAAACAGGTTGTTACTGTACCATGATGATACTGTAGCCAGTTGATCACCTGCTTTGTTGAAAACGGTATCGGTATAATTAGTTCCATCTGTTGATACCAGAATGTAAAGTGAATCTTTCGCAAAAACCGACTTTAGGGCATAGGCATACTTAAACCCAAGTTTTAATTCGGCAGGGTTATTCAAGACAATCGGAAACAGTTCCATGATGTCTTTTTGCTGTAACGACGTATAGAACCTGAATTTCATGGAGGCCGATTGCATACTTCCCCCAAATTGTGGAACGGTATCCATTCGCCAGGTAAACAAGTTGTCAGGGTTTTGAATTGACACTTTTGCCCCTTTCAAATCAAAATCAGCTTCTTCGAATGTTTCAGTAAAGGGGAGAACTACCGTTTGCGACCGGGTGACAGAAAACCAACCGTGGTTATTGATGGTGTCAATATCCTCACCGCTATTTGATCTGGCATAAATCTCTGCCTGATAGTATGTTGCCAATGGCAGATCGCCAAGCGGAAAGGTAAAAGTTACATTTTGTGTTTCTCCGGCACCGACAGAAATGTTGGTTTCACGGTTTAATGGTGTTCCGTTCACTGAAATGTCAAACCCATTGATGGACACCGGCATAGTGCTTATGTTTTCCAGTAAAATGGAGGCAACAAGAGCACTATCCTCATCCTGTAAACCCATGGTACCGGTAACGGCTACCCGCAGATCGCCTCCCGAAACCGGGGGAACCGGGGCGTTGGACTGAGCCAAATATTGATAGGCAGACCAAACATTAATCATTCCACGGCCAAAAATGTTGTCTTCACCAGTTGCACCCAAATCAACAGCGGTTTCGTACAAAGCCACCAAAATTTCGGTTCCGGAGACTTCGGGGAACGCTTCTTTAAGGAGCAGAACCGCACCGGCAACGTGAGGCGCAGCCATGCTGGTTCCTGAAAGCGATCCATACGAGTCAAAACCCTGAGCCGAGTATACGTTCACACCAGGTGCAACCACCTCGGGTTTAATATGCAACGGTGTGCCTTCGGTGGCGGGACAGTTTGTTGGCCCACGGCTCGAGAAACTGGCAATGGGCAAGGTTGCTGAACCGGCATCAACGGCGCCAACACTAAAAATATTGGCAGTGCTTCGGGCAATATGGGCTGGCTGTCCAATGGTTGCGGAGCCCGGTCCATCGTTTCCGGCTGAGAAAACGATGGCAATCCCGGCAGCTTCCAAAACATTAAAAACCAGCGACTCGGGAATGTCGCAATCGGCCACATTTCCTGTGTTTGTAATGCCCCACGAGTTGGTAATTACGTCGGGGATATCGTTGGTGGTTTCGGGGTTTCCGTCGGGGTCGAGAGCCCACTCGAAACAGGCCAGGATTTCGCTCATTCGCCTTACTTCCGAAAGGCGGCTGACAATGGGATCGGCAACCATATAGTAAGCGTTGCAGGCCACGCCAATGGAATCGCCGTTGGCTGCTGTCCGTCCCAAAATTGTTCCAATGGTGTGCGTGCCGTGGCTTGATGATGAAATATCAACGGGCACAGGATTGTTGTAGCCAAAGTAGCTTTCGCCCAAGGGGAAAAAATCGCCCATAAACCGTTTTGCTATCGATGGGTGCGATGTGTTAACCCCGGTATCAACACCCAGGGCTTTTCTGCCCCTACCAGTGTAACCCAACTCCCATAAAGGCCTTACCTGAATGGCACGGATGCCGGAAGTGGCCAGTGCTTTCGACTCATTTAGAGGTTCTTCCTTGACCGGATATAAACCATAGTCAGCATGATCGTAATAAACATAGGCAACATCGGGATGGTTTGCCAACATTCTGATAACATGTTCGTTTGCCCATACCGCTACCAGATTGGCACTCCAGAACGGATACACTTTCTGGAATTGGTAACCGGCTGATTTACTATCGTTAATGCTTTGAAGGAATGAAAGTTGACTTTCCTGTGTGAATTCCCGAACCGATTTTATGATTTTCCTTGCCTGTGTCGAGGCATTAAGTGGTTGCTGCGGATGACTATCCAATAGATTATCTGCATCCCAATTAGCTGACAGCCTGAAAACAGCCTGAATAACCGTTCCTTTGTTTTCCTTCATCACCTTTTCCAGTCGGGGCGAGATGGTAGTTTGAGCCAAGTTTTCCAGGCTACAAAACAAAATAGCCGCAAGTAAAAGTACAATATTTTTCATATGCTTTTGAAATTTAGGGTATTCGGGATTCAAACGCTACAAAGTTACTCTTTTTCGGGTTCTTCGGCAAGGATTGATTTCATTTCGTCGTCCGAAAACCGTCTGATTTTGAAATTAAATGCAGCCACAATGATGCTCATTATGGGGCTGATAATGTTGAAAAAAGCGTAAGGAGCAAAGGTCAGCACCGGTACACCAAGAACAGCAGCCTGTGCGGCGCCACAGGTGTTCCACGGAATTAAAACAGAAGTAACGGTTCCTGAATCTTCCAGGGTTCGGCTTAACAATTCGGGTTTTAACCCTCGTTTGCGGTAGGTTGAAGAGAACATGCGGCCAGGAACCACAATAGAAAGATATTGATCGGATGCTGTAACATTAAAGAAAATACATGTTGCTACAGTGGATGCAACCAGCGATACGGTCGATTTGGTGAACTGGATTATGGCTTGTGTAATTTTTGCCAGCAAACCACACGATTCCATGACCCCGCCAAAAATCATGGCCGAAATAATCAGCCAAATGGTGTTTAACATTCCACCCATCCCGCGGGTGGTGAGCAGTTCGTTTACGTTGGCATCGGAGGTGGAAATGGAAATTTTCCCAAACATGCTTTTCATAACAGCAACGTATGATTGCGATGCGTAGTTGTTGGCCATGCCCGCCACTTCTTCAATAATATGGGGCTGAAAAATAACGGCAAAAATCCCACCCAGGAGGGTTCCAATCAAGAGCGATGGAAGAGGCGCCGTTTTTAGTAAAATCACCACAATGAGGGTAATGGGGACCATAAACAGAATGGGAGAAATATAAAAAGTTGATTCTATGGTATTTAAGGTATTCGTTACGCCCATATCTGACGATTGGGAATGAGAAGTAAAGCCCAAAATCAGAAAAATCAGCATGGTAATAGCAATGCTTGGGCCAGTGGTGATTATCATATAGCGGATGTGTGTAAATAAATCGGTACCGGCCATGGCTGGAGCCAGGTTTGTGGTATCGGACAGCGGCGACATTTTATCGCCAAAATAGGCTCCGGAAATAATGGCTCCGGCCACCACGGCCTCGCTGAATCCCAGCGCATTACCAATTCCCAGAAGGGCAACTCCAATGGTGGCAACGGTTGACCACGAACTGCCTGTTCCTAAAGATACCAAAGAACAAATGACCACGGTGGCAAACAGAAAAATGGAAGGATGAAGAATTTTTAATCCGTAATAAATCATGGCTGGCACAACGCCGCTAAGCATCCAGGTGCCTGCAAGTGCCCCGATCATCAGCAAAATAAGCATCGAAGGCATTGCCGAGCGTATACTGCGCACAATTTGCGCCCGGACATCGTACCAGTTATGCTTCAACCTAACCGCAATAATACTGGCCACGGCAGCTGCCAGTAGCAAGGCAATTTGGTTGGCTCCGCTAAGCGTGTCGTCGCCAAAGAAATAGACATTTAAAGACAACAGCCCAATTAAAAATACAATGGGGATAAAAGCCATTAACAGCGTTGGTTGCTTTACCTTTGCGTTCATACGTACCTGATTTTTGCCGAAAGATACTGCTTTTATTCTTTCCCATTTCGTTGTTTTTGGTATATTTGTGATATTGACACTGTAAACAAGCCAAGAATGGCCGTATTACTCAATGAAAAATGGTTTAAAATCAGGAAAAATGGACAATTCCCGAATATACAAAATGACATTTGCCAGCGTGTATCCGTTCTACGTTCAGAAAGCAGAAAGAAAAGGGCGGACAAAAGCCGAAGTTGATACCATATTATGTTGGTTGACCGGCTATAACGAACTTGAATTACAGCAACAAATTGACGGCAAAAGCGATTTTGAGACCTTTTTTGCCCAGGCACCATCAATCAACCCAAATGTTGCGCTAATCAAGGGAGCAGTATGTGGAATCCGCGTGGAAAACATTGAGGATCAATTAGTGCAAAAGGTGCGGTGTTTGGACAAGTTGATTGACGAACTGGCAAAAGGAAAATCCTTGGACAAAATTTTAAGAAACGTCCACGATTGAATAATTATTGACTTCGTCGATTTGTCAATTCAATCGGGGTAAGTTCCATGTGACCTTAAACCGAAAAATTATAAACATATGAAACCCCCATGGCAAGTAAATT
>JBBISE010000199.1:0-5573 GCA_037441445.1 Salinivirgaceae bacterium | reverse complement strand
TTGGTGAACAATATCAAAACAGGCTTGTTACCCCCATTGAACTAAAACGCTAAGTATATGCGAAAAGAAATCCTTATGATTATGATCAGTATTTTTATTTCGGGTGCAACCATAGCGCAACAGAAAACCTTGTACGACTTTAAGGTAACCTCAATCGAGGGAGAAGAGTATGCCCTGTCGCAACTGAAAGGGAAAAAAGTTATGGTGGTAAATACCGCATCGAAGTGTGGGTTGACGCCTCAGTACGAAGCTCTGGAAAAACTCTACAAAGAATACGGAAACGAAAAATTTACGATTATTGGTTTTCCGGCCAACAATTTTCTTAGCCAGGAACCCGGTACCGATGAAGAGATTAAGGAATTTTGCACCAAAAACTACGGTGTGTCTTTTCCCATGATGTCAAAAATTTCGGTAAAAGGCGACGACATTCATCCACTTTATCAATGGCTGACAAAGAAAACCCAAAATGGAGTGGTTTATGCTGATGTATCGTGGAACTTTCAAAAATTCCTTATCGACGAAGACGGCAAAGTAGTTAAGGCCATATCGCCACGTCAAAAACCCGATTCGGAAGAGATTATTAGCTGGATTACTGGAAAATAAAAAAATAAATCACAGCGACTAAAAGTACAATGATTTTCTTACGGACGAATGTGCGAAACTGAGGTTGTAGTAATCTCTATTCAATTACATCTGCGTTTGTCAAGGCGTGTTTTTATATTTTCTCCCATAAAAATTTTCCCGAAAAGCAGCCAGAAAATCCTCGTTTCCTGAGTTTATATAGTTGGTTTTTTTAACAGATTTCTCTGATCTGACATGTAGTCGTGAAACATTGTAAAATAGTTGTCTTTACTTTTTGGTTTAATGTCAACGGCATCGAATACCTTTCTGTTAGAAACAATGCACGTAAAAATCATTAATAAGATGTTAAGCCATATGTACAATGCTTCGAATATTTTTCCCTTTTACCATCCGACGTTAAAAATAAATCCAGTACCTTTACAAAATTGTACGTTAAACCTTTAAACCCAAACACCATGAAAAGTTTTTTTAAGTATTTCTTTGCCTCATTGCTGGCAATGATTATTGCTTTTGTAGTGGCAATTTTTATTTTTGTGGGTTCCATTGCTGCATTCATGTCTTTTGACCAGACTGAAGAGGTTGCCGTTAAACCAAACACAACGCTTGTTTTCGAGCTTAACCGCGAGATTGTTGACCGTGCCACTGAAAACCCCTTCGAAATGCTTTCCATTCCGGCCTTTGCCCAGTTGGGAGACAAATCGCCGGTTGGTCTGAACAAGGTTTTGGAAAACCTGAAAAAGGCAAAAGATGATGAAAACATCAAGGGAATTCTACTGCGTCCCGATCTGTTGGCTGCGGGAATGGCCACTATCGAGGAAATCCGAAATGGGCTGATGGAATTTAAGGCCTCAGGGAAATTTATTTATAGTTATGCCGATTTTTATACCCAGCAAGCCTACTATCTTGCTTCCGTGAGCGATAAAATCTATGTCAACCCCGAAGGTGCCGTTCAGCTCACCGGATTATCAGCCCAAATCATGTTTTTCAAAAGAACGCTTGAAAAACTGGGAGTCGAACCTCAGATTATCCGTCATGGCAGGTTTAAATCGGCTGTCGAACCGTTTATGCTTGACCAGATTAGTCCAGAAAACAAACTTCAAACCGAAACGTACATGAATTCGCTTTGGGGACATATGCTCGAAGGCATCAGCAAAGCCCGATCAATTGATGTTGCATTGCTTCAGCGGTACGCCGATAAAGTTACTATCCGCAATACCAACGATGCTTTGCAAGCCCGCATGATTGACGGAGTAAAATATATTGACGAGGTAACCGCCGAACTGAAAGCCCTTACCGATACAACAGCTGACAACGATTTTGAAGCCTTAAGTTTTTATAAATACACCCATGCTCCAGGGAAGAAGTCGGACAAATTGATTGTCGATCAGGCAAAAGTAGCCATTATCTATGCCCAAGGCGAAATTGGCATGGACAAAGGGAGCAACAACGAAATTGGTGTTGAAAACATCTCGAAAGCCCTTGCCGAGGCTCGTAAGGACAAAAATGTTAAAGCCATTGTATTTCGTATCAACAGTCCCGGCGGAAGCGCCCTGACATCGGAAATAATCCTTCGGGAAGCCAAACTGGCGCAAAAGGAAAAACCGTTGGTTGTTTCCATGGGCAACGTAGCCGCCTCGGGTGGGTACTACATTGGCTGTGCTGCCGATACCATTGTGGCCAACCCAAACACCATTACAGGTTCTATTGGTGTTTTTGGCATGTTATTCAATGCCCAAAAACTTATGGGTGATAAGCTGGGTATAAGTGTAAGCACCATAAAAACAGCCGAATATGCTGACATGGGCTCACCTATGCGTAAAATGACGGCAGCCGAGGAAGAAATTATCCGTCAGCAAATTGTTGCCATCTACAAAACCTTTGTAAATCACGTTTCAACAGCTCGAAACATGAGTTTCGACGAGGTTGATAAAATTGGAGAAGGCCGCGTTTGGGCCGGAGTTGACGCAAAAAAAATTGGCCTTGTAGATGTTTTTGGCGGTCTGAACGATGCCGTTAAAATTGCTGCCGAAATGGCCAAGGTCGAGGATTATCGCATAATGGAACTTCCAAAACAGAGCGATCCTTTCAAAGAATTGTTTTCCAATCTGGAAAACGAAGCCATGACCCGTTGGTTTGGCGAAAAAGTGATGGCAGCGCGCTATATTGACCACGTTTTCCGGGCACTAAAAATGAACGGAGTACAAGCCAGGATGGAATATGATTTAGAAATTTATTAACAGGGCTAATACACTGACCAATAATCCGGAACAGCGATTTTCATATTCGATTAATATTTGCGGATATGAAGGAATTTGTTCCGGATTCTTTTTAGCAAACCACTTCCCTTATGCCTAAAACCGAATTTCTATTCTTGCCCATGCCGTTGTCTTTTCAATTGCAGGAGTTCCATCGGTAAGACTATTGTCTGAGGCGTTATTGTTCATTGGGTATAAATTGTTCTGTCCCAACAGATTTGTTACAGCCAGACTTAGGCTGAGATGCTGTAAATAGTATTTCGCCGTTAGGTTAACCAGATGATTTCCGTTCACTTTCTGGTCTTTTGGCGAATACCAATTCTGATAAAACAAATAGTTCGCTCCCAGCTTTAGGTTTTCAGTGACTGATGCAACGCAATTTAACCGTGTTACATTTTCGGGATAGGCTTAAAATGCTTTTCGTTCGTAAGGTACATACTTCCCTTTTGCTGTTCGTCGGCACTCAGAACCCTAACGTAAGAATGGCTTACATTCACCAAAAAAATATCTGTTTTTGTAGGTTCCTGAGGCTTCAAGGCCTCCCTGTTTTTAACACCTTCGGTGTTTTTAAAACACCGGTAGCCATTCCAATCGCCGGGCACGTCACTGCTAATGGCGGGAACAACATAAACCGTAGGATCTTCCCAAATAACACCCACATCAATTACGTTTTCAATATTGTTGTAAAAGAAAACAGTGTTCAGGTTTAGACGAGGGTTGATATCGTAATCGATTGTAAATTCTATGCTTTTCATTGTTTCCGGCATGGTCTCGGGAATGTTGGTGTAGGTTGAAACCGGCGTACCATTTTCGTGATGGATAATGTTTGCCGACTCAATTTGGCTCAGGTTTCCAGCCCGCAGAAATCCGTCTTGCCGGTATCCGCCGGAATAGTGCAGGCCCACGGCACCACGGAAACCCTCCTGTTATGCAAGTTTCAGCCTCAGTTTGCTCATGGGCGACACCATGGTTCCCAAACGTGGCGACACACGGGATCCCCGGTAAGAGTGCATATCAAAACGCAAGGCCCCAAAGACGTTTATAAACTGGCCAATTTTTTGATAATCCTCAACAAACACGCTAAATACGTTTAAATCTGACGCATAACCAAAAGTCTTGTTCGCGTTCGATTGATCGAAGTAGGAATCGTAGTCGGCAATCATTCCGGGAGTTATTACATTATTTATGAAGTTGTTTCCTTCGCGGTTCGAAAGCCCCATCTTAAAATAGCAAAATTCGGAGCCTATGGCTAAAAAGTTCTTGGTAAACAACTCGTTGACATTCATCAGAATTTTTGCCCCGGCACGCTGTTCGCGAGTTCCACCCATGGTGTAATTTTCAACCGAATAGAGCCCAAAATCGTCGTTTGCAGCATTGGCGGAAACTTTTATCGCAATTTTCGAGTTTAGTTCTTTTTTGTAGGTTAATGAAAGCGTTGACAACGACTGCCTGAAAACGTTTCTGTCACGGTAAAAGTTGTACAAATCCATGGTTTGGTCGAAATGCAGAGCGCTTAATGTTAGGTTTTTATAGGCAACACTGGCAAGAAAATCGTTGTTCGAACTTTTTTTAAGCCGGGTTCCAATATCCAAAATTTTCCCTCCCCGGTAACCTTCATTATCTTTGTCTTTTGACCATCCTTCTCTCCTCAATTCCTGTCCGTGATATCGGTCAATACCTGTTGAAAGAAAGGTCTTTATGTCGTTTTTTGTCAAATTTAACGCTGCGTTGACTCCAAAAGCACCATCAGCTCCCATTTTGGCCGATCCATATCCAAAACCAAGCTGACTATACTGATTTTCAGTCCCGGCTTTGGTAATAATATTGATAACGCTTAACAGTGCCCCTTGTCCAAGAATGACAGAACCGGGACCACGCACAACTTCAATCCGTTCAACAAATTCAAACGATGTGCTGTTGAGTATGGCACTGGGTGGTCCCCAAAAAAAACTCGGTGTTTAGGTTTTGACCGTCCACCAGCAGCATTACTTTCGAGTTGTTGTCGGGCGCCAACCCACGTGTTCCGGCAATGACATCATCCTGGTCTTCAACCACAAAAAATCCGGTAACATACACCATGATGGCCTCAATTAGGGTGCGTGTTCCGCTCAGTTCCAGCTGTTCTTTCGAAATGGAGCTGATAGAAATAGGTTGGTCTTTATATTCCGTCATAACGTTCGACCCTGCCGAAATTTTCAATGTCATAAGTTCCTCGAGGGACATTTCGAACAAATTAACCGCATCGCTTTGCGGCTTCAGTGTTCCTGCGGTAAACGCTAACAGAAACACAAACAGGGATGCTTTTCTCATATCCACAGATGTTTAAAGGAAAAAAAGGATGATAATTCTGGTAAAGAACGGAGTTCAGAAATCATTATCGTGGTCTAGCCCTCTGCCGGATAACCAAAAATACAAACTAACGAATTGAAAACCAAATTTTATGGATTTGATGGAAAAAATGAGGGGAGTTTTTCCACAGCCCCGCGTTCTAAAACGTTCTCGAGAATAAACATAAATTGAGAACTATTCATATTCCGATATTCCAATATAACAAACCCCAGCTCATCATTGAAATAAGCAATCAACTGGCTTTGACCAAATTTGCTTTTGCAGTTGGCTTCAATTACGAAACAATCGAATGAGTTGTTGTTGAACCAGAATGCGGTTTTGGCTACAACTCTATAACTATGCGTAAAAGTTTGAAGCCCCTCAAAATTCTTTATCCCGGCTTGCTTA
>JBBISE010000198.1:0-5644 GCA_037441445.1 Salinivirgaceae bacterium | reverse complement strand
TCATTTTTTTTAACAAAAAAAAAGGACTGTCTAGTCTTTTTAGACAGCCCCATTAAACGAAAAAAACGAAATGTACGGCGCCGAAACATTTCTACAACCATCGGTATAAAATTCACCATCGGTTGTTCCTTGCCGTTGCAAAATTGAGAAATGTTTTTTATGTTTGCAATATCTTCTAAAAATTAGTCCGAATAATAGGGGGCTAAACCACGTCTTCATTATCGGAGGATTAGATATCATTGATTATCAATTTAGATTTGAATATAAAGTACACGAGAAAGATGAAAATCAAAAAGATTTAGAAAAAATCAAAACACTCCTTGCAGAAAAAACAAATCTATCAAACAATATTGAAATAAAGGAAATAGAGAATGTATTTATTTAAGACCGTTGGAAATAATGGAACAAAGTATAACTACTCCCAATAAAAACGCTTCATAACGCCACAGTTTCCCCCAATCCATTATCGGGGCAGTGCCCGGCTTAAAGCCACTTTGAACCACAATCGCCAGTATTGCAACTCCTGAGTGTTATTTTATGGAGTTAACTGGGGGTTTATTCTATAAGCAAGGCAAGCATAGCGTTAGGGTGTGGTTCTTTAAATTACAAACCAAAAAAATGGGTAAATATCTCCGGAATAACACATTAAACACATGCTATTCCTTCCTAAACTCCAAATTAAAAGCCGAAATCAACGTTTTGATGTTGGGGTTCTTTTCGGCAAAATTGTTTATAACCTCCATGGGGCGTTTGTTGCGCTGGTCTTCGGGGATTTCAAGTTCTTCGTCAATGGCACATTCGAGTGTAATTTTTTCTAAACCGTACCCTTTTGCCACGCATCCGGCGATTTTTGCTTTCAGCTCCTCAATCATTTCCACCTGCGTTTCGCTTTTCAGGTTGAGTTTTAGCGTTGCCGGGGCTTCAAAAACAGGGTTGGCCGCTTTTAGGGCAACAAACAAACGCGTTTGGTTTTCGAATGGTTTAATGACGTCAATCCAAGTTTCCGTCATATTTTCAATACTGTAGCTGGTTTGGTACTGTGGACTGGGCTCGGCAACTGGCAATTCCGGCGATGGGTTTTCTTCAGGTGCTGCATTTGGAGTGGGCGCCGCAATGGGCGCATCGTCTTGCAGCATCCCTTTAATGCTAACCCCCGATTGGGGTTTGGGTGGAAGCTTTACTTGTGGGACAGGCTCGCCAGCTGCGGGTCTGGCTTTAGTTACCGGGACTGGATTTTTTTTTTTATTTTCAATATTGAATTGATAAAACCCGATGTCCATAAGTGTCAGTTCTACGAGCAAACGTTGGCTCTTACTGGCTTTGTAGCTTACTTCGCATTCCCTGAGCTTTTGTAATGCCGCAAACAACAGGTTTGTAGAGCAACTGGTGGCCTGTTTCAGGTATCGTTGTTCCATATCGGCGCCGGCATCCACTAAGCGGGCTGTTTTGGGATTTTTGCTCATCAGCAGGTTGCGGAAATGACCTGCCAACCCGTTAATAAACATCAAGCCATCAAAGCCTTTACGAAGAACATCATCGAAAATCAACATCAGCTCAGAAATGTTGTTGCCCAAAATATTATCGACAGTTTTAAAATAAAACTCGTAATCGAGAATATTCAGGTTTTCAATGACTTTCTGGTAGGTCAGGTCACCATCGGTAAAACTAACCAACTGGTCGAATATGGAAAGGGCATCGCGCATCCCGCCGTCCGCTTTTTGGGCAATAATACGGAGAGCCTGGTTCTCGACAATAACATTTTCACTTTGAGCTACATAGTGCAAATGATTGACTGTATCTTCAATCCGAATCCGACTAAAGTCGAAAACCTGACAACGTGACAGGATAGTGGGCAGAATTTTATGTTTCTCAGTAGTTGCCAAAACAAAGACAGCGTGAGCCGGCGGTTCCTCCAATGTCTTCAGGAAAGCATTAAAGGCTGCTGAGGAGAGCATATGAACCTCATCAATAATATAGACACTATATTTTCCTAGCCGTGGAGGAATACGAACCTGATCAATTAAGTTCCGAATGTCTTCGACCGAGTTATTTGATGCAGCATCGAGTTCGTGAATGTTGTAGGAACGGTTGCTGTTAAACGCCAGGCAGCTTTCGCACTCGTTGCAGGGCTCGTTTTCTGCCGTGGGAGAAAAACAGTTAATGGCTTTGGCAAATATCCGGGCACAGGTTGTTTTTCCAACGCCACGGGGACCACAAAAAAGGTAAGCATGCGCCAGCTGTTTGTTCTTAACAGCACTTTTCAACGTTTGTGTAATGCTTAACTGGCCAATGACTGACTTGAAGGTTTGTGGTCGATATTTCCTTGCCGATACAATGTAGCTATCCATTCCAGCTTTCTTTTTTGCAAATATAGCAATTTTTGCCATGGGCAGATGTCGAAAATAATTTGGAAATTTCAACAATTTCTAAGTTCCTCATTCTTGGTTGAACAATTTTAGCCGTATATTTGTTGATGCATAATTCCAAAACCGGAAGAACTATAAATTGAAATAAACAACAAGTTAAACCATAAAAAAATAACATCATGATCTCAAAAAAAGTAGAGAAAGCAATTAATGACCAAATCAATGCAGAACTTTGGTCTGGTTATATGTATCTGAGTATGAGTGCATATTTCGAAAGTAAAGGGCTGAAAGGTTTTGCCAGCTGGATGCGCATTCAATGGGAAGAAGAGAAAGAGCACGCACTGAAGTTTTTCGATTATGCAAACGAACGTGGGGGACAGGTTATGTTACAGCCCATAGCGCCAGTGCCAACTGACTGGAAAGATGCTGTGGATGCTATGAAAGAGACCTACGCACACGAACAAAAGGTTACATCTTTGATTTACAACCTGATGGATATTGCCATTCAAGAGAAAGACTATGCTACCCAAAGTTTCCTGAAATGGTTCATTGATGAGCAGGTAGAAGAAGAAGCCAATGCTTCAGACATTTTAACCCGTCTTGAGTTAATAAACGGTAGTGGAAATGGTCTGCTGATGTTGGACAAAGAACTAGGAAAACGTCAGGCTGATTAATGTTAATTTTTCAGCCCCTTTGACTCCGCTCAGGGTGACGGTCATACTGAGCGGAGTCGAAGTATGAACCAAGCGTTGAAACCAAGAACATACTAAGCGGAGTCGAAGTATGACTGTAAATTTCAAACAGAAAAAAGCCCTTTAAGTTCATCGCTTAAAGGGCTTTTTGTTTATGGTTTACAGAGCTTACAGTTTGTGTTCACCCAACCACCGCTCAGCATCAATAGCGGCTTTGCATCCCGATCCGGCAGCAGTAACCGCCTGACGGTAAGTATGATCCATAACGTCACCGCAGGCAAAAACCCCGGAAACATTAGTATAGGTTGAAGAGCCTTTGGTAATAATGTATCCGGCTTCGTCAGTGTCAATATAGGGTTTAAACACATCCGAATTTGGGGTATGACCAATGGCAAGAAAGAAACCGTCCACTTTTATGTCCACCTCCGATTGGTCGGGTTCGCCCATTCGTTTAACAAGTTTCACGCCTTCAACAACACCGTCACCATAGATTTCTTTCGTGTTGTGTTCGAAAAGAACTTCAATATTTTGAGCTGACATAACCCGCTCCTGCATGATTTTCGATGCCCTTAGGAACGGTTTTCTGATTATCAGATATACTTTGCGACAAAGGCTGGCCAAGTAGAGGGCTTCTTCGGCAGCAGTATCGCCTCCGCCAACAACAGCCACGTCTTTTCCACGGTAAAAGAAACCATCGCATGTGGCACAGGCTGAAACGCCTGAACCTTTATATTTTTCTTCGCTCTCTAATCCCAGATATTTTGCTGTTGCTCCGGTTGCAATAATCACGGTATCGGCAGTGATTAATGTTTTATCATCAATCCAGACCTTGTGCGGATGCGCACTAAAATCTACCTTGGTGGCAATTCCCCAACGGATGTCCGTTCCAAAACGGGCAGCCTGTTTTTGAAAGTCTTCCATCATTTCATTACCTGTGGTTCCTTCGGGATACCCTGGAAAATTCTCAACTTCAGTTGTTGTGGTTAACTGTCCTCCGGGCTGAATTCCCTGGTACATGATTGGTTTCAGGTTGGCACGGGCAGCATAAATAGCGGCAGTGTAACCGGCTGGGCCGGAACCAACGATTAAACAGCGCGCATGCTCCTGCGCGTTTTGCGGATTTTCAGCATTCGAATTGCTTTCGGATACGTCCATTTTCTTGAAAAAGCTCATAGTTTTCTTTATTTTCTTAAATTTTACGGTTTCACCTTATACAAAAATAGTGCGTTTGCCCGAAATAAACAGAGAATAATTGGTTTTGTTGTCATTTTGGCAGTAATTATCTCTGTAGCCTATTTGGAATGGAATCCTAGCTTATTGTTAATCCTCGAAGTAAATACACAAAATAACATTACAACGACAGTTTTTTTCGGATATTCCGAAATACGCCGCTTCCATATTCCACAATTAACACACCCGAAATAATTAAAACTAATCCTACAAAGGTGGAAAAGAATATGGGTTCGTTGAGAAGGAAACGGATAAAGAACAGCGACAGGAATGGGGCAAAAAATATGAAATGCGAAATTTTTTCGGGTTTTGTGGCTAACCGCAAGGCCGAAATCCATAAAATAAAGGTAATGCCCATCTCAAACCATCCGCTGTAAAGGGCTGCCATGATCGATTTTGAATCGGGGAAAGTCAGTTTATGTTCAAACAGGAAAATCCAGGCAAGGGTTGCTAACAAGCCAACCGATTGATTAATAAACAGAAAGCGAACCGGATGAAGATTTGAAGCCTTGCTGATTATCCAGTAGGTTGCCCACACAATGCTGCTGAAAACGGCCAGAAAAACGCCCAATCCGTCGAAAGAAAGCACAAACATGTGGCCCCGTGACGCGACAAATAATACACCAATAAAGCCGAGCAACAATCCCCACATCACATTTTTCTCAATTTTACGACCATAAATAAAGGCCGACATAATGACCAGAACTATTGGCCAAGTGTAATTCAGTGATTGCGCTACTTGGGCCGGAAGGCGATCGTAGGCCTCGAATAAAATCAGGTAGTAGGCAAAGGGATTGAGCAGCCCCGAAAATGCTGCCACTGAAAAGCCGGTGAAAGGAATGGTTTTGAATCCGTGCCATTGTTTTGTCAGAGTCAGGTAAAGACAAAAAAACAGCAACGACGAGGTAATGACATAAAATAGAAAAACAACCGGAGTCAGCCCCTCTAACCCCAAATTAAAGGCAGTGGCCACGGTTGACCAACAAAATACGGCACCCAGTGCCAGAATTTTAGCGCGCGAATCGGGGGTATCGGATAGCATATAGAAATTTTGGATTAAATTCGGATACAAAGATAGTTGTCGGTGTGATAGGAATGGCAGCTGTTTCGAAAATTATTTCCAAAGAGTATTCGGAATTGGGTCTTAATCGTTGCAAAATAAAATAGTGGGTTCCTGAATGGTTGCATTCGCTGAGCGCATCATTCTCAGCCTCTCCCTGTCATGAGAAATTCAGCTATAGATATTCAAAAAGCAGAAACTTGAGAATACCTATTCGCATTTGAAATGCATTGCCTTTAAAACCATGAAACGCCCATGCCGACAACCGATTTTTCGACACACAAGAGCATGATTAA
>JBBISE010000197.1:0-5764 GCA_037441445.1 Salinivirgaceae bacterium | reverse complement strand
TCGGGAACTATTATTGTATGGTACTTTGGCGGCCTGAAAATTTAACGAACTATTGTTTTAACAAATTACTCTGCCAAGTAAGGTCGAACGGATTAGCACCTCCGGCAAAAAGCCTGTAGCGAAAAATCCGAAAGGCAGTTTGAAACTACTTATTGCATAAAGCTCCTATTCTCCACTTCGTTAGGCTTTTGCTCTCAGTTCCATGCATTTTTACAAACAAATTGCAATATTGCAAATGGTTTGGCGTAAAGGATTCAAAATGGGGCTGGAAATGGTGAATAGATGGGGATTGGTGGTGTGCCAACCAGCATTTTTCAGCCGGGTTGTTTTTCTTAAATTTTTGACGTACTTTTAGCTCGCATTTGAAAACCTGATCCTGAAAAAACAAAATTCTATGAACACAAATCAAATCCGTCTGATGGGCGTCCTGGTACGCAACAGACAAACCTCGGCAACAAAAGTACAAGCCATTCTTACCGAGTATGGTTGCAGCATTAAAACCCGCCTTGGCCTGCACGAGGCTTCCGAAACAACCTGTGCCGCGCATGGACTTGTGCTGCTTGAACTTACCGGAAAAACGGAGGAAATGGACAAGCTGGAAAAGGCGCTGAATGCTGTGCCATCGGTCGAGGCAAAAGTCATTAAGTTCGATGTCTGATAAGTATAAGTACGGGCAAATTGTAGGCTGGGTCTCTATTATAGGCAACAGCCTGCTTTTTTGGCTTAAATACTGGGCGGGATTCGTCACCGGATCCCTTGCCTTAATGGCCGATGCATGGCACACCTTATCAGACAGTGTCAGTTCGGTGGTGTTGCTTGTTGGACTAAAATGGTCCAAAAAGCCTGCCGACATCGACCATCCGTTTGGACATGGAAGGGTGGAACTGATTAGCTCAATTATTATTGGTTTTATTTTAGGTATTATTGCGCTGAAATTTGGTTGGGAAGGTCTCGAGCGGCTAACCTTGCGCGAATCGGTGCACTATGGTGCGATAGCCATTTGGGTAACCCTGTTTTCCATTGCTGCGAAAGAAATTATGGCCCAGTTTAACTTTTTTTACTATCGCAAAACCAGGCTCTTAAGCATAAAAGCCGATGGCTGGCATCACCGTTCCGATGCCGTTTCATCGGTCATCATTCTGGCAGGGATTTTTGTCGGGAAATATGTTTGGTGGATTGACGGTGTACTGGCTATTGTTGTGGCTGGTTTAATTGGATATACGGGATATACCATTGTGGCCGAAGGCATTAATCCTCTGTTGGGAGAAGAGCCCACTCCCGAGTTACGCCAACAAATTGAACACATTTCCGACAACGTGGCGGGATTTAAAACCCATGTTCACCACATTCATATTCACCGCTATGGCATGCACACCGAAATCACGTTTCATGTCCGCCTGCCCATCAATCACACGTTCGAAGAGGTTGAACAACTCACCGTAGCCATTGAAAGTGCTCTGAGGCAACAGTTGGATATGCACGCAACAGTAAGGCCCCAGGTTTTTTATGCCGCGGACATAACATAGTAACATTGGTCGCAATGGTATAAAAATTAGCAATTAACACGATGTCATTACCCGTAGGATTTTTACAAAGGATACAAAACCAGTTCCCCTCCAATTCCATTGAATTTCTGGAAGCCATTCATGCCGCTTCAACCCTGTCAGTCCGTCTTAATTTGGCCAAAACAGGCAACCGTCGCACCGATCTAACGCCTGTACCCTGGTGCCCCACGGGCTATTATTTAGACGATAGGCCTTATTTCACGAACGATCCCTGGTTTCAGGCGGGGGCCTACTATGTACAGGAACCCAGCAGTATGTTTTTGTGGCACATCCTGAGTACGTTGTTTGGAGGACGAAAACCGGAAACAGTGCTTGATTTGTGCGCTGCGCCAGGTGGAAAATCAACCCTGCTGGCTTCTTTTTTTCCGCCCGAGACCTTCCTTGTGGCCAACGAGGTTGTTCAGAGCCGCGCCGGCATTTTGGCCGAAAACGTTAACAAGTGGGGCGCCGATAACGTGGTGGTTACCAACAGTGATCCGCGTGTTTTTTCGCGATTGCCCAACTTTTTTGACCTGATACTGGTTGACGCCCCGTGCAGCGGCGAAGGGCTTTTCCGCAAAGAAACGGCATCCATGGCGCAGTGGAGTCTCGACAATGCCAATTTATGCTCGCAACGTCAACGGCGGATACTCATGGACGCCTGGGATACGTTAAAGCCGGGTGGGATTTTAATTTACTCGACATGTACCTTCAACCCAGCCGAAAACGAAGAAAACATGGTCTGGCTATCCAGTCAGCACAACGTTGAAAGTTTGGAAATTTCTGTCGAACCTGGGTGGGGAATAGATGTTGTTCATTACAAGGGGATTGTTGGGTATCGCTTTTTATACCACCGTGTCAGGGGCGAGGGATTTTTTGTTTCTGTGGTGCAAAAAAAATCGGAGTCGGATTGGCAAACCAAACTGGGGAAAACCACAGTGGGAATGCCTTTGCCCAAATCCCTGGGAGGAAGAGTAAAAGACATGGTCACGGCTGGAAATCAATATCTGTTAAAAGATTCTATTATCAACGTGACATACGATCTACGTTATTTGTCATCGGTTCTTGGGAACATCAACATTGTGCGTCCGGGCTGCAAAATGGCAACCGTTATCCGCGATGAAGTAAAACCTTCCCATTTTTTGGCGCTGTCGAGCAATTTAAACAGCGATTTCTTTCAAAAATCCGAGCTCGAAAATTTCCAGGTAAACCAATTTTTGCGGCGCGAGAATTTTGTGCTTAATCAACCCTCGAAAGGGTTATATCTGGCAACCTGGAAAGGGCTTCCTGTAGGATTTGTAAACTATTTGGGAAACCGATCAAACACTTCATTGCCACAGGAATACAGGATATTAAAACCTGTTCCGTTTCATGGGGAAAGTTTGGCCGACAGCCTGAAAAACTGAGAGCGGCACCCAATCGCTTATCAGTTAATTCTGATTCTTTCAAAATGCCAACAGTGGCCTGGAAAATGCGTAATGCATTAGGTAAAGTATTGAACAATAGATTTTTAAACAGGGTGTTGTATTGGCTCGATCCTTGCTGAATGAATGCGACCAGCACAGAAAAAAGAATATTCTTAAAAATGTTGTACATTTGTCAGGTTTTGGCAAAACAAACAATTCTAAGTTTAGTGCGTTTAAAACTATTCAATTCTAGAAAGAAACACGTAAATCAATCCATATGATTAACACACAGGATCTCAGCGCAATTGCCGTTGTAACGAAAGAGAAAAGCTATACATACATTGACTTGCTGCAGTTGATCGATTCTTATGCACAATTGTTTAGTGGCAAAAATTACGACAAAATCGCCATTTATTCCGAAAACAGGATAGATTGGATTGCTGCCTTTTACGCTGCATGGCAAAACAACGTAACTGTTGTAACCATTGATTACCTGGCCTCGCGCGACGATGTAAGCTATATTTTAAATGATAGTAAACCTGAGATGGTGTTTGCCACTGCAAACCTGAAAACCGAAGTAGCCGAAGTCCTTGAAAAAGTAAACTACAATCCCGAGGTGGCTTTTATGGGCGAAATAAGCCTAAGCCAAGGAAACCCACAGGCAACCTGGAAACACCCTGAGGATGAGGAAAAAACAGCGGTCATAATCTATACATCCGGAACTACGGGCAGTCCCAAAGGAGTTATGTTGTCTTATAAAAACCTTATAGCCAATGTAATTGGGGTTTCGCGCGATGTAAAAATCTACACAAAAGACCGTCAGGTATTAATGTTGTTGCCTTTACACCACATTTTCCCTCTTTGTGGATCTATGGTGGCGCCCTTGTATGTTGGTGGAACCATTGTCATGTCCCCATCGATGCAATCGCCTGACCTGCTGGAGACGCTGAAAAACAACAAAGTAGCTATAATAATAGGCGTTCCCCGCCTCTACGAAATAATCTATAAGGGACTTAAAGCTAAGATCGATGCCAGCGCCATAGGACGGTTGTTCTATAAAATTGTAAAACTGACCGGTAGCAAAAAACTAGGCCATAAAATCTTCAAAAAAGTGCATGTTGGTTTTGGCGGACACCTCGAATTTCTTGTAAGCGGTGGAGCCGCATTGCCAAAGCATGTTGGGGAATTTTTTCAAACCCTGGGTTTTGATGTCCTGGAAGGATTTGGCATGACCGAGGCTGCCCCCATGATAACCTTTACACGCCCGGGAAACGTAAAAGTAGGTTCGCCGGGACATCCGTTGCCGGGAATGCAGGTTGAAATTCGTGATGGAGAGATAGTGGCAAAAGGCGCTAACGTCATGAAAGGATACTACAACAGACCCGTTGAAACCGCCGACGTGTTGAAAGACGGATGGCTTTACACCGGCGATTTGGGGCACTTTGACAAAAAGGGCTTTCTACACATCACGGGCCGAAAGAAGGACATTATTGTGCTTGCCAATGGAAAAAATGTCAATCCTGTGGAATTGGAAACGAAATTCGAAAAGAAGTTCGAAGAGGTCAAAGAAGCGGGTGTATTTTTACACAAAGGAAACCTTCATGTTGCCATTCTTGCCGAACAGGCCTATCTGCGAAGTATTGAAGTGACCGATATTGAAGGGCATTTCAGGAACACTGTGCTGCCAAAATTCAATGCCGAACTGACGTCCTACAACCGGATTATGAAATTTGTTCTGGTAGATAGCGAACTGCCACGCACCCGACTGGGAAAAATACAGCGTTTCAGGTTAGTTGAATTTATTCAAAAAACGAAGCAAAGTGCTGAGAATAAAAATTATGTGCCATCAGAAGATTTTATGGCCGTAAAAACATTTCTGGAATCGCAGGTTGACATGGATGTCCAGCCCGACCATCATATTGAGTTCGATTTGGCCTTAGATTCTCTGGGAAAACTCAGTTTGATTGAATTTATTGATAAAAGCTTTGGCGTCAACCTCGATGAGAAGAAACTGATTAACTTCCCTACACTGAAACACATGACCGATTATATCCGCGAAAAAAGGCAATGGTTCCGTCAGGAAACCATCAACTGGGCCGAGGCGCTGAAAGAAAAGGTGGATGTAAAATTGCCAAAATCATGGCCAACCCATTATCTAATTAAATCCACAGCCAAGTATTTTTTCAAAATCTATTTCAGGTTTAAAGGCGAGGGAATGGAAAACATCCCCGATGGCCCCTGCATTATTGCCCCAAACCACCAGAGTTTTTTCGACGGACTTTTTGTAGCCTCGTTTTTGAAACGCAAGGTTATTAAGCAAACCTACTTTTATGCTAAAAAGAAGCACGTCAACAATGCTATCCTGCGTTTTATGGCCAGTACCAATAACGTCATTGTTATGGATTTGGAACAAAACCTGAAGGAATCAATCCAGAAAATGGCTGCTGCCCTGAAAGCCGGAAAGAAAGTCATTATTTTCCCCGAGGGCACCCGTACGAAGGATGGACAATTGGGCGAATTTAAGAAGACATTTGCTATACTCAGTACAAATCTCGACGTTCCGGTGGTTCCCGTAGCCATCGAGGGTGCCGACAAAGCCCTGCCTGTGGGATCGAAATTTCCGCGGTTTTGGGCACGGGTAACAGTCAAATTCCTTCCGGCTACATACCCCGAGGGGCATACGGTCGAGTCCTTGAGCGATAATGTGTATAAAAGCATCGAGAAAAATCTGCAAGAGGCCTGCTGATTTATTGTTGGTATTTAACCCAAAATCCGCATTAGGAAAAAAGTTAAATTTGGAGATTAATTTCTAAT
>JBBISE010000196.1:0-5774 GCA_037441445.1 Salinivirgaceae bacterium | reverse complement strand
TTCGACACACAGGCGCATGATTAAAGTCGGCATGAAGTTCCATATGGCCGTAAACTGAAAAATTATAAACATATGAAACTATCATTGGCCTCAACAAAACTTTTAACCTCATTTTGAGGTTTCATTTTGGCTTACGTTGCCATGGCTCTTCCGGTTTGACAGAGCGGGGAGAAGCTTAGTTTTGTCTTGATTTTTTGTAACTTTTTGATCAAGCAAAAAGTTAGAAGGAGTATAAATGCAAGGTTTTTTCTTTGTTGAGTCAAAAACCATTGCATTAAGATGTGTTCTATTTACTTCTATATCACTAAATATCAATATAATAATAGATTTTCAGCAGACCCTATTTAGGTAGAAACTACCCAACTGCCCGTACCTTTGTTATTCGTCCGGCTGGAAACACCTTTAATGCCACCATTGGAAAAACCATTGTAAAAGACATTTACATGGGAACAGGTTTGAGAACAATGGTTAGTAACTAATATCATAAAAAAACCGCAGACAAAAAGGCTGCTCCTTTGTGGGGCATCTTTTTTTTGTTTTGACATTGTGAAAATCGAAGTAGAGCTGGGGCCTGCCGAAAAAACAAAAAACCCGCTTTTTATTGCCTCGTGCTTTTGCTGGCAATAAACCCAAGGTCATCAAAAATACGAATTCCCGATGCGTGGAAGGCTGAAAAAAACTGCGGGCCAGGCGTTGGCGTGATTTGGTAAACCCGTCAGAGCCATTAAAGCCCAAGACAAAATGAAACCTCACAAAAGATATTTAACATTGTTTTGATTTTTTTAACGGTTTCTGTTTTTTCTATGGTTTATAGTAATTTATTCTTCAAATAGAGATAATCCAGGTAATACAGTACCCTGACACTGAATGTGTTTTGCGCCTCGTTCTGCAACATTTTGTTAAGGTTGTTGCTAAATGACATGTCAATATCGGTTGAGTTGGTGCTTAAACCGTTTTTCCAAACTACCGAAAGTTCGCTTCCTGGTGCAAATTGCCAAACGTACGCCAGATCAACATTAAAAAAATTTCGGTTTATATTATCTCTTGAAATCGTTCCATTGGGCAGGGGCGACAAATCTCCACTGGCTTCAAGAAGAAAATAATCGAAGTATTTTACCCTGGTCCAGTTGTGGTCTAAGGAGAGGGAAATGGAACTTTTGCGGTTGAGGATATAATTTGTGCTTAAACTGTTTACCAGAGTGTTAAAGTTTCGGCGACCAAAAAATACGGTATCTTCAGTGTCTGTCAGACCCGCATAACCCGTGGAATTGAACTCTTCGCTACGGTTGAACGCATAGACAATTAACAGGTTGTCGGAAATTAGAAAACGGGGCGATATTTCATACCAGTATCCGGTTTTGTTATCATTAATCGCCTGCCAGCCTCCCGCGTTAATATCAAGGGCTAGTGGCTTGCGGTAATCCGAGGATACCCAGAACGAACCGTTATAGTAGCCATAGGTCTTAAATCGGCGACCCGAAACACGGGGTTCGTCATAATCATACCCGTGCATAGGCTTGATATCGCTGTTGGCTCCAAACGAAAGATGGTTGCGAAAGGTTCCTCCACCACCCACGCTAAACATCATAGACTTGAATTGAGAAAAATCGTATCTTGCATTATAGGTGTAACTGGAGTTTAATCTCCAGTTTAACAAGTACTTTGAAGGTGTGTTTTCATTGTAGGAAACCAAAACCTGTTCAATATTTTTATCATTGTTGTATGCAAATCCCATGTCGTTGGGGTTATACGTATCACTCTCGGTTCTGTGGGTAAGTCCATATCTGAATTTGCCCCTTATTTTAGACCAATTCACGCGAAAAAGATGCCCATCGGGATTTGAACTGATGTCATGGTGTGTATAAACGGCGTGCGCTGCAAAAGCATGATAACCACCCCTTTCGAACATCATATCTACGGCGGTTGTGTTGGCAAAATAGCCATCGATTCGTTTTAGGTTGGTGTTTATCAGACTGATGTAACTATTATAGGGTAGCGACTGCTCAATTACAGTAACATTTTGATTTGTTGCGGCTTGTGTTTCAAATCGGCTTTCTTCGCCGCTAATGGTGTCCAACAGCGTGGCATAAGTGGGTAAACTAATTGCATTCAGGAATCCCAACGAAAAGCCCCCGGGTGTTTTACCAGTTATTTTTGAGGCGTTTATTAATTGGGTTGTACCTGGGTTTTCCTTCACAATTTGGTTCGAGTCGGTTGTAATGTTGTAGTAATCTTTGGGTTTTCCACCAATACGGCGCGAATGAAAAATTCCCCCGCGGTTGAAAAGTTCCATCCCCTCTTTGAAAAAATCTCGGTTCTCGTCATAGTATGTCTCGTAAGGACCAAGGTTAAGTACTTCTCGGTCTGATGCTACCTGTCCAAAATCGGGGATTAGCATCATGTCAAGGGTAAAACTTTCGTTAATACCGTATTTCAAATCAACACCTCCTTTTAATGAATATCCCGTATTGCGGCCTTTTTTATCGAAATATCCACTCACGTAAGGCGATACCGAAAGTCGCAACGGTGGTTCAACTTTCTCAATTCCAAGCAAAAGCCCCATTTGTTTGTTCAATCCGGGCACGTTAATATCCACGAAATTCCAGTAATGGCGCTCGCGTGAACGTTGAATAGTGCGGGTCATGTTCATTCCCCATGTTTGCACATCACTTTTGGGAAAACGAATGGCGGAGTATGGTATAGCCATTTCAACAGCCCATCCTTGTTCAGTAATAACAACTTCGCTGTGCCATACGGCGTTCCACTGGTAATCTTCACTTCCGTTGTTTCGGGCATCGAGTTGCACTCCGGCAACCGTTACGAAAAATCCGTACGATCCTTGGCCATCATTAAAGGGATCAATTAAAATTCCGAAAAAATCAGCCTGGTTTGCCTCGTCCCGTTTGCTGAGCCTGTAACTGATACTGTCCGTATTATCGTACAATTGTGCGAAAACGTACAGGGCATGGTTATCGTAAGCAATGCGCACGTCCGTATTTTTTGAAGGTCCTTTACCGTTGTATGGCAAATACTGAACAAAACCCGATGCTTTTGGTATCATTTCCCAAAAAGCCTCGGCATCCTTTCCGTCAACCGTAACCTTTTCGCTAATACCTGCGGCATAGACACTTTTAGGGTTATTGTTAAAAGCACTAGGCGTGGCAGAAACCAAAAATGAAAGACCAACAATGAAAATAAAGGACGTTGTTAATTTTTGAATTTTTATGCTACCCATGGGAAATCTTCTTTTCGAAATTCAATGTATGCCATCAAGCGTTTCAAAAATGAAACCAATTATGTTAACCAGAAATAGTTGATAGCCTCAACCGTTTTCGAAAAGTAGAATTTCCCGAACTATAGCCTGAATAAAATCTTGCCAAAAACTCCCAGCCCGGATCCACCGGGTATGGTCAAAATTTCGCGCCTCACCTCCTCGGGGTAGAAATAGGTTTCGTTGGTTAGGTTTTTCCCCATGACCGAGAGAGTAAGCCTGTGCGAAACACGGTATGACACATTTAGGTTAACTAAACCATAGGCATCAACAGTTTGTATATCAGACACAAGATTGCGAAGATATCCTTCTCTTTTGCCAACGTAATGATAGATTGGGGAGATAGTCAGGTTTCCAATCTTGAAACTCAATCCCACGTTGGCAGTGACTTTTTCCATGAATGGGATATAATTGAATGTGGTGTCGGCAGCTGTTAAGGGCGATTTGGTGTCGAACTCACCATTTTTGTAACCCAGGTTTGCCCAGAAATTAATCTTTTCGGTCGGATAACCAATGGCTTCCATTTCGAAGCCATAGATTTTTTGCGAACCAAAATTGTCATACACCAGCGTCGATGCCATATTGCCTGAAGGATCAATTATGAGCAATTCTGCTGCACTGGCGCTTCGGCGGGTTATGATGTCGTCAATGATATTGAAAAAACCATTGATTCGCACCTTGTATTTCGCTGTAATTCCCTGGTCTAAGGCTAATTCAATCGTTTTAATCTTCTCGGGGTCAAGTGCCTGCCCTATGGCATCTTTCCCGTATATCAGCACCGGTACTTTATAGAATTGTTCTTGTGGCCCTGCCCCACGAAAAGCTTCTCCATAAAGTAGTTTTACTGACGATTCATCTCCCAGCGTGTAAACCAAGCCGACACGGGGGGTGAAGTACATTTTTTCTGAAATTCCCAAATATGTGGCTCGCACCCCTGCTACATATCCAAGTTTGCCAAATTTCCCATCAGCATTAACGTAAAAACCTAAATCAGTTACACCAAAAGGCATTTCTTTGGTTGAACCCTGGAATAGGTTATCTCCGTCTCTGTCGGAATAAAGGTCAGCAAGATGTGTAGTAATTCGGTGTTCACTCGTAAAGCCCGAAATAAGGGAGAATTTCTCCGAAAAAGTGTACATGGCCTGCAACGATCCACCAAACAAATTTCCTCCAAACCTGTAAAAGTCAGGAGCCTGGGTGCTGTCAATCAAATGAAGCAGGTTTAGGTAAATACTTTGACCAAATTGACCTATATCGGCTTGCTGATCAGAATAATCCATGTTGAATGTTGCCCTGATGTTGAATTCATTTGAGAAGTTTTTGTCGAATATCCCGTTTAAATAGGCTTTGTTGTGCCATGTTCTACCACCTTGCATTATATCGCCGTTGTTCCCGAATACATGTCGTGGCATGGGGCCAAATTTTGACCACTTCTGTGCCATACCCCCAGTTTGAAGGGTGAATGCTTTATAGGACAATGAAGTGAAAATGCTCGCATTGTCATGTTCGTATAAAATATCGGAGGTTTTGCTAGTGTTGTCGGGAACATCGTTCTTCCTGTAACCTTCATTGTTTTTCAACGATCCACTCAGGTGAAACGCCAGTTTGTCTTTTTTATCGATAAAGGTAAATCCGGTTTCGGTTGTAAAGAAGGAACCTGATTCAACAAAGGCTTCAAGGTTTTTTCCGGTAATCTCTTCTTTTGTAATTAAGTTTATAACCGCAGCAAAAGCATTTGTTCCATACAGGGTTGACCCAGGACCGCGTATAATTTCAATTCGCTGAAGGGAACTAAGGGGCATAAAATCGAGGTAATGTTCAAGTGCCGCAGCATCGTAGGCCGATATTCCGTTAACCAGGACAAGTATTTTGTCGTTGTAGAGCGTTTGTTTTATCCCGCGGGCTGTTACCAGCTGTCGTTTCCAATAACTGTCCTGTACCGTGAATCCGGGAACAGTGGCCAATACATCGAAAATGGATTGTGCCCCCATTGTCCTGATTTGATCGGCCGTAATGATGGAAACAATGGCTGGGGTTTCATGGATTGTCTGTGTTTTCTTTAGAACCGATGATAAATCAAGGTTCAGAAGTTGCTCAAGATCCAATTCAAACAGATCTTCTTCGAGTTTTGTAACGCTACCCTTTGCATCTTTTTTGTAAACTTCTTTGTCGATCAGTATTAATACCTTGCTGGTATCAACCTGGGCAGCTACTTGCATGGCGTGCACTGCAATGAATGCAACAACCATTACGGTGAGGTTTCTGTTCATAACTAATGTTGGTTTATGGTTTTTGCTTGTAATCTTTATACAGAAAAACGTTAAAAATGTTGTATAAAATTACATAAAAGTGAAATGTTCTTGCAATTTTTTCAAGGACCTTTGTGTGGAAAAGATTATCAGATAATGTATTGTATGGTAGAATATTTCGCTATTGCAAAGAAAAGAAGGGTTAATATTCCGGTTACTTCATTTAAGGTATTGACAGACCCTGTAAAAAAAAA
>JBBISE010000195.1:0-5848 GCA_037441445.1 Salinivirgaceae bacterium | reverse complement strand
TTTTTTTTTACCAACAGCGGTTTAAAGGTTCCGTATTGCAGGGGCAGCAGCGTGCGGCGCAGATGAATCCAGGCCTTAACGGTTTCCAGCGTTTGGGTTTCGTGGGCATTCAGGTTCTCGAACTTCATCATGCGGCGGTTGTCGGGGTCGTTGCCACCGGGCATGCCAAATTCGTCACCGTAATACAGCGTGGGAATTCCGGGAACGGTCAGGTTGAAAGCGTTCATCAACTGCAATTTCCGGTATGCCAGCGTGTCGCTGACGCCAATGTCGCGTGTCCAGCCCGCCAGTTTGGCGTCTTCGTCGAAACGCACATCGCCCGAGGCTAGTGATAAGAAACGGGGTTTGTCCTGGTTGCCGGTCATGTTACCCATGAGGTGCAGCGAACCGTAATAGTTCATAGACTCCAGCACGCTGGCATTGAGCGATTTAAAGTCGGAATCTTTTTTGGCAAAGGTGGCCAGCGCGGCATCATAGAGGTTGAAATCGAACTGGGCATCCATCATGCCGCTGCCAATGTAGCTTCCTATCAGCTCGCGGCTGCCGTAGGTTTCGCCAATC
This sequence comes from Salinivirgaceae bacterium, assembly GCA_037441445.1. GTDB lineage: Bacteria > Bacteroidota > Bacteroidia > Bacteroidales > Salinivirgaceae > JAAYQU01. Next base: position 5,287 of record JBBISE010000195.1, on the reverse strand, counting down.
TGGTAAATCGATTTTCCGGGCAAGGCTGTTTTTATTTTTTGTGTCAGGCGGCGCCAGAAAACTTCGGGGATGTGTTTGGTGGCGTCGTGGCGGAAACCGTCGAACGGGAATTGTGTCAGCCAGAACAGCGCCGAATCGGTCATGGTTTCATACACTTCGGGGCGCTCCAGGTCAAGGGTTGGCAGGAAGGTGTCAAACCAGGTTGTCAGCCGGTGTTCGTCCCATTTTTCGGTGTTCATGGTGCCGTCGGGCAAATAGAGCGGCGTTGCCCAGCCGGGATTGGCCGCATACGCCGGATGGTCTTTGTGCACGTGGTTGGCCACGTAATCGAGCAGCACGTTCATGTGCGACTGGTGGGCCTTGTTCAAAAGCGTGTTCAATTCTTGGGATGTTCCAAACCGAAAATCGACTTTCGACAGCGAAATGGGCCAGTAGCCGTGATATCCCGAGAATTTGGTGCGTGGATTGGGCCACAATCCCCAGGCATCCAACGGGTTTTGGGTTATGGGAGAGAGCCATACGGTGTTGATTCCCAGCGAACTAAAATACCCATCTTCAATTTTCTTTGTCACACCGGCAAGGTCGCCGCCCATGTAGTTGGCTTTGGGCAGTATTTCGGGATCGTCAACCGGCTTGTCGTTTTCCGGGTTACCGTTGAAAAAACGGTCAACCATCAGAAAATAAAGAATTTGCGTGTGCTTGTCGGAGCGCCTGAGTTGCTCGGATTTTGTTATCATGCACCCTTTTTCCAGTGGAATAAACAAATCGTTGAGGTTTCCATGCTGGTTCGATGCCCAAACCCGGATGTGCGAGCGGTCGGTCTTTTTGGCATTGTACGGAATGGTGATGGTTAAACCGTTCTCTCCAAATTCAAGAAAGTCAGTGTTTAACAAATAATTATCCCAAAAAACAAAAACCTGTTCCGGACGGTTTATAAAACCAATTTGCACCTTGCCTTTAACGGGTCTATCTACAAACAGGTAAGGCAGTTTTTCGGCATCAGGAGCAGGAACATGCACCACGCTGTTTTTGCCGCCAATGTTGTTGTCTTCAATATCGTTGTTTTCGGGGTCGAGTACCCACTTTCCGTCCAGTACCAGTTGGTAGTGGTATTTTCCGGGGTTCAGCCACATCTCGAGCGACCAGGTTCCATTGTCGAAAACAAAGTCCGATTCGGCTGGATTCCAGTTGTTTACCTCGCCCGCAATTTGTACACGTTTGGGTTGTTGGTCTTTGGGGGTATGCGTAAACCTTATTTTTTGTTTTTTACTGTTTTTCAGCAGAATAGAGTACTTTCCCAGACTGGTTCTAACGGTCATGACATCGAACAGGGGCAGTTTGGTGTTGTCGTGGTAAAGAGTGGCCATGGGTGCTCCCTTTTCGTGCTTTAGTGTAATTTGCTCAGGAACAGCTATTTCTGCAATTACCTGCGGATCGACAAAATAGTCCGACAGAACCAGCACCGTGCTGTCAATGCCCAACTGGACAGGGCTTGCCAGACCAATAATTTCGGACTTTTCGGGTGCATTTTCTACTTTTTTTCCGCACGAGAACAGGATGATTGCCGCGAGGAGGAGGAGGATAGGATTTCTCATGTGTTTTTATTTTATCTCGATTATCATGGCCGACCTCGGCGAAAGTTGAATATCGCCCGTCAGATCAATGGTTTTTCCGGTTATAATATCAACCCCGGTTTTGTGGTTGTTCAGAAATTCGGCAAAGCGTTCCAGCTTCAGTTTTCTTGGGGTATATTGCGAATGCAGAATGACCATAACTTTCTCTTTTTCAGTGTACCTGAAATAGACATAGCAATTCTGTTCGGGAATAAAATGGGTAAATTTTCCTTCATGAATGGCTTTCGAAGATTTACGCCAATGCATTATTTTGCTCAGATAATTCCACGCCTCGTTTTCCTGTTTCAGACGACCTTTGGCACTAAAAGCATCGCGTTTGTCACCGGGCCAGCCACCGGGGAAATCTTTGCGAAGTTTTCCGTGCGACATGTTTTCGTCGGTTCCGGTCATCAGAATTTCCGTGCCGTAATAAATCTGGGGTATCCCTCTGACTGTCAATAGGAAAGCCATGCCCATTTTAAACCTTCCAAGAGCGGTATCCTGTTCGCGATGAAAGCGGGTAACGTCGTGGTTATCGGCAAAAACCAACAGGTTGTCGGGGTTTCGGTAAATGAAATCGTGTGCCAGTGTTTCGTACAACCTCGAAAGGCCGTGATCCCAGCCCGGATCTTCGTCGAAGGCTCTGCCCAACGAATACATTAACGGGAAATCCATGACGGTGGGGAGGTTCGAGTTGAAACCGTCGAGGTTTGGGGCATCTTTCTGCCAGTAAGCCACCCACGAGGGGTAGTTCAGCCACGTTTCGCCCACGATGTTAAAGTTGGGATATTCGTCCATAACCGCTTTTGCCCAGCGAGCCATAAAATCTTTGTCGGGGTAGGGATGGGTGTCCATTCTTATTCCCCCCAGGTTGGCATATTCCACCCACCAGATGCTGTTCTGGATTAAGTAGTTGGCTAAAAACGGGTTTCGTTGGTTCAGGTCGGGCATGGAGGTATCGAACCAGCCATCGGACATGCGTTTGCGGTCTTCCTTTGACGCGTGCGAATCCATGGTGGCAATGCCGCGGTAGTTGCTGCGCGTAAACTCGGGCCATTGGTTGATCCAGTCCTTATAGGGCAGATCGTTCATCCACCAGTGATTTCCACCGCAGTGGTTGAAAATCATATCAATAACCACTTTTATTCCTTTATCCGAAGCTTTTTTGACCATCTCCGAATAGAGTTCGTTGGAACCAAAACGGGGGTCAACCGTGTAAAAATCGGTAATGGCGTATCCGTGGTACGAAAACTCTTTTTGTTTGTTCTCCAGCAACGGATTAATCCACAGCGCCGTAACGCCCAGTTCCGACAGATAATCGAGTTTATTGGTAATTCCTTGTATATCACCGCCATGCCGTTTATACAAATCGGTTCGGTCGAGGGTGTCGCCCATGCCTTCAACCACGTCGTTGGATGGGTCGCCGTTGCAAAAGCGGTCAGGAAACAGCAAATACATAACATCCGCGCTGTTAAATCCTTGTCGTTGAGCGCTGTTTGGAGTACGGCTGAGCAAAGGCCAACTTTTTTCGGTTTTTCCGAAAGAAAAGGTGACTGTGCCGGCAGCGGCTTTTGGGCTTATTTCCACATCCAGAAACAGATAATTGGGGCTTTCGGCTTTGTGCACTGCCAGCAGCTTCACTCCTTTGTAAGGCTTCAACGTAACAGTTTGCCGGGCAATTTCGGGACCATGAACCAGAATCTGAACCTTATTCCATTTCATTCCTGTCCACCAGTTGGCGGGCTCGAAACGTTCAATGGTGTTTGATTTTCCGACCATGGCAAGGGCTATGAAAACAAGAGTTAGGGCTTTTGAGAATTTTTGATGAATCATGTTTTCTTGTGTTTATTTCGCAACAATATCATCCCTGTCCGTTACAAACATCACCGCAACAGCACCCAAAATCATGGCAGCGCCGCCAAGCATCAAAGTGTAAATGGCTTGCTCGCCAAACAGTTCCTTAGTAAAGAATCCAAGAAGGCTGGCTGCCAAAATTTGCGGGATAACAATAAAAAAGTTGAAAATTCCCATGTACGTTCCCATTTTGTTGCTGGGCAGCGCTCCGGCCAACATGGCATAGGGCATGGAAAGGATACTTGCCCAGGCAAATCCAACTCCGGCCATTGAAACAAGCAATAGGTTGGGGTCGGTAATGAAATGCATGGAAATCAGACCCGTACCACCTGCAACCAAGGCAATGGCATGGGTAATTTTGCGGTTGGTGTATTTTGCAATCACCGGTAACAGAAATGCAACCAAGGCCGCAAAACCGTTGTAGGCTGCAAAACATACGCCTACCCAGTTGGCTCCTTGATTGTAGAGTTCTGAGGCGGTGTCGTGTGTTCCGTAAATATGCGAAGTGACGGCATTGGTGGTGTAAATCCACATGGCAAACAGTGCAAACCAGCTTAAAAACTGAACTACAGCCAGTTGAGCCATAGTTATGGGCATATTAAACAGGTCGTTAATGACTTCAACCAAGCCGTTTTCTTTGTTGCCCGACTTGATAAAGATTCCGGTAACCAATTGAATTAGACCAAAAAAGACCAAACCGCCCGTTAGAACGTACAATTCGTAATGATAATCGAAGTACCAAACAAAGGCAGAAAGAGCTAAACCGGCAAAAATCCAGAAGATGCTGTTTTTGAAAAAGAATACAGCCGGATAGCTAACATGCTCTTTGATGGCATTATAGCCGGTGACTTTTTTTACATCGTTTTGTTCCGCTTCCTCGAAGGCTTTCAGTTCTTCAGGTGAATATTCATTCGAACGGGCCACTGTCCACACCACTGCCAGGAAGAAAACGATTCCACCCAGGTAGAACGACCATTTTACCGAATCGGGGATTACACCTTCGGGGGCAGTGTTGGAAACGCCAAACCATTCGGTCATCATGTATGGCAAAGCCGAGGCAACCACTGCGCCGGTTCCAATAAAAAAGCTTTGCATGGCAAACCCTTTGGTGCGCTGTTCGCTGGGCAGCATGTCACCCACAAAAGCACGGAATGGTTCCATGGAAATGTTAATGGAAGCATCCATAATCCACAACATACCGGCAGCCATCCAAAGTGCTGGCGAATTGGGCATAATCAACAATGCTAGTGATGCCAGAATAGCTCCAACCAAAAAATAGGGGCGACGACGGCCTAACCGGTTCCACGTTTTATCGCTCATGTGACCGATAATGGGTTGTATTATCAGACCTGTGACGGGGGCTGCAATCCAAAGGATAGGAATATCCTCGACTTTGGCACCCAGAGTTTCAAAAATACGGCTGACATTGGCATTTTGGAGCGCGAAGCCGAACTGTATCCCCAAAAATCCGAAACTCATGTTCCAGATTTGCCAGAAACTTAAATGTGGACGTTTTGCCATTGGTTTGTATATTATTTGAATGTTAAATTTTTGTTCAAAAACAGCCAAATATAATCAAATTCAAAAGAAAAAACAGCACTGCGAACCATAAAAAAAAGCCATGTTTTAGGGGGTTTTTACCTTCATAGTTTGTTGCAAACGTTTACGAGGAGCAAAAACAAATGTCTATGAAAAATACATTACAAAAGGTTGCATTTGTCTGTAATAAAGTTGTAACTTTGCGCTCGTTATATTTCGATTAATGTTAGTTGTAAAGTTTCACCACGTTGTTGGGTGTAAAGTTTAAGATTTCCCGACTT
>JBBISE010000194.1:0-5853 GCA_037441445.1 Salinivirgaceae bacterium | reverse complement strand
TATTGGCTATGGAAATATGAATTTTTGGGTGACCCAACGCACAAAACAGGAAGATGTTGCATTGTGCAATGAGAGCTACACAGGAAAATTCCTGAAAGAAAAACTTGGGTTATAGTTCATAGACAAAACAAACGAACAGCCATCGCCCTTCAATGTAAGAAATTTTTGAAGTGAAGATGGCTGTTTTTTTTGCCGGTTTTTATTGATTATTGTTTTCCCTATTTAACGTATCAGCGGGCATTTTTTCAACCTTTACTGCGCCTTTTATCTGATCATCCAAGGTAAGCCCTTCTAGGACTTCGACATTTATTCCATCAGAGATACCAATTTTTATGTATCTTTTTTCAAAAGTCTGGGGTGTTTCTGTTTTTTGGATTTCAACATAAACCGAGTCTGATTTGTCGGCAAATTTTAAGAGGCTTTCCTTAATGGCCATTATGCTGTCCTTTTGCTCCAAAACAATGTCGGCTGTTGCACTGTATCCAGAACGGATAAAGAAATCCTTTTTTAATTCCATTTCCGCTTTTATCTCGAATTGAATTGCCCCTGACTCCTCAACCCCTTTAGGTGCGATATATTCAAGTTTGGCATCAAATTTCGTATCGGTAATGGCACCAACAGTAAGCAAAAGGTTCATTCCAAACTTCAATTTTCCAACCTCGCTTTCGTCAACCTTACCTACAAAAATCATTTCTCCCATGTTGGCAACAATGGCGATGGTGGTTCCAGGATTAAAATTGTTACTTTCAATAACGGAATTTCCAACTTCGACCGGGACGGTAAGTATCATCCCTTCAATGGTAGAAGCTACCAGCGTATTGGTCTGCTCATTTGAGCGGGACGAAACCCCTTCGCGGATAAGTTTTAAATAATCCTGGGCAGCCTGTAATTCGGCCTGAGCATTTTTCAATGCAATTTCGGCTTTCTCAAGGTCGGCAATGGCAATTACCTGTTGATCGAACAAATGTTTCTGACGGTCATAGACTCTTTTAGCATCGTCAATAGTTATCTCGGCCTTTTCAACCCTCGACTCAGCGTTGTTGAGGCTGATCATATCGGGAACAATTTTTATTCGTGCAAGCGGTGTTCCAATACGAACCATATCCCCTGGTTCCACAAAAAGTTCACTGATAATTCCACTTACCCGTGGCTTGATTTCAATTTCTTTGCGGGGAACAATCTTACCGGTTGCTACTGTTTTGTTTGTTATATTTGTTTTAAAAGGCTTTTCAATCGTGTAAATTATTGGTTTGGGTTTGGATTTCTGATATAGGAAGAAAATGGTATAGACAAAAATCCCTGCAACAAGGACTAAAACGAAACGTTTCAAGATTTTTTTCATAGTGGTTTTATTTTAAGGTTTTTACTTGTTTATTATTCAGCACGGAGGGCATCAATAGGTTTCATTTTCACAGCACGGTATGCAGGCAGAAACCCTGCGGCAATTCCACTCACAACTAGCACGGCAAGAGCAACCAGAGCAATATTAAAACTTACCATGGGCTTGTACAGTATGCTGTCTTCAGCATACAGGGTGGCATTATACATAAGTTGAACGACACCAACTCCAGCGGCTAATCCGCCCCATCCTGCAGATGCTGTAAGGACAACCGATTCCATGATTATTTGGACAATGACGTTAATGGGCGAAGCTCCAATGGCCCGGCGGATCCCCAATTCATTGGTACGCTCCCGAACCACTACAAGCATTATGTTACTGACTCCAATAGCACCCGCCAAAAGGGTCCCTATGCCGACAATCCAAATAAGCAGGTTAATGCCGGCAAACAAACCACTGAGTTTTTTAAATTCCTTTTCAACATTGAAATGGCCAATGGCCCTGTCATCTTCCGGATGGATTTTATGTCTCAATTTCAACACTTTCATCATATCCTCGGCAACCTTGGCAACCGATATTTTAGGATCAGCAGTCATGGCAAACCAAAAAACGCTGTCGCCGTAATTATAGACACGCTGCATGGTTGTAAAAGGCAAATGGATGTTCTGCTCTTCACGTTCGGCCTGTCCTCCACCTTTTTTTGACTCAAATACTCCGACCACTTTAAAATATACGCCGTTGATGCGAATAAACTTGTCCAGTGGCTCCTCATCCTTCTCGAAAAGAGTTTCCACCACACGTTTCCCAATAACGGCTACTTTTCTATATTGGGCAATGTCCATATCATTGATATACCTGCCAGAAACAATGTCAACCGGATCAATATAATTCCAGTCAGGAAAATCGCCATAAATAGAAAAAGACCCTGCATTTTTGCCATAAACAGCATTGGTGGCGCTGCTTCCTCCCCATCCCTGTAAGCGAGGGGCAAGTCGCTCCAAACCCGCCACATTGTTACGCAGAGCGTCCACATCGCCATTACGAAAGTTCCATCGGCGTCCTTTGTCAAACCCGGCATAGGGTTTTGTTGTATTTTGTGTCCACATGAATGCGCTGTTAGTGGCAAAGTCACCCATGTTTTTGAAAATTCCGTTATGCAGGCCATTTCCTGCACCCAGCATTACTACCAGCATGAAAATACCCCAAAACACCCCAAATGCAGTTAGGAGTGTCCTCATTTTGTTACTCTTGAGGGTATGTATAACTTCTTTCCAACGATCGATATCAAACATAGCTCAGTTAGTTATTCGTCGCGTAAGGCAACTACAGGTTTAATACGGGCGGCTCTTCTGGCAGGAACAAATCCAGCAATGGCCCCACAAATTACCAATAAAAATGTTGCGCTTAAGGCAATCTGTATGTTGGCCTCGGGACTTCTAAAAAACTCGCTTGATGGAACTAAAGCCGAAAACAATTCCAGCAAACCCACGCCTAGTACTAATCCAAAATATCCGGCAACTGTGGTAATAAGGATAGCTTCCATCATAACGTGGTTTATTACCGACCACGGCGTTGCTCCTATAGCTTTTCTGATACCTATTTCCTTCGTTCTTTCTTTAACAACAATTAGCATTATATTGCTAACACCAACAATTCCAGCAATTATGGTTCCAATGCCAATTAACCAGACAAAAGCAGCTATTCCGGTGAACATCATGGAAATCTGCTGAAAATTCTTCAGATTGTTATTTATAAACAAGGCTCTTTTATCCTCAGGATCGAAACTGTGCCTGGCAGCATACTGCTTCCGTAATTCTTCCTCTAATTTTTCAGTTTCTTCAACAGAAAGACCGGTAATAGTAAATGCAAGGTTGTTTACGCGATTAGGTAACCCGAAACTTCGCTGGGCAGTAGTAAAAGGTACAAATACTCGGTCGTTTTCCCTTTCATTGGCATCCTCATAAATTCCTACAACTTTAAATGGAATCCCGTTCAAATTCACCCATTCTCCCAACGCCTCTTTATTTTTAAACAGTTCTTTGCGTATCTTTTCTGAAAGAATCACTGATTTTCTGGAATTGTCCATGTCTGCCTGGTTTATAAACCTTCCCTGTACAGCTCTGGCCTGCTCAATCTCGCCCATGCCGGGATAAGTGCCAGTTATGTTGTAATTGACCATCTCCTTACCATAGGAAATTGTTTGAGCTCCCCAGGCATTAACACTTGCTGCAGAAAACTCAAGATTAGAACTATTCAACCGCATAGTTTCCGTATAATCACGGTTGGTCAACCTCGTTGGTCTGCCGGGTTGTAAACCTTTGTATTCTTTGCTAGTACGTCCAGGGTATATCCAGATACTATTGACAGCATCCGATTCAAAATTGGCTTTAACTCCATTTTGCAATCCCTGCCCTGCCCCCAGAAGCACAATCAACATAAAAATTCCCCAAGCAACACTAAAGGCTGTCAGGAAAGATCGGAGTTTATTTTTGCCAATGGTGGTAAAAATCTCCTGCCATGTATCTATGCTAAACATTGGTTAGAACCTTTGCTGTGGGAACGTCTTCGAGAATCATTCCGTCGCGGAGGCGGATAATGCGGTTAGTCATTTCGGAAATGTCATGTTCGTGAGTAACAATAATAACTGTCATACCCAGATCATTTATTTCCTTAAGCATATCCATTACTTCGTACGATGTTTGAGAATCAAGGGCTCCTGTAGGTTCATCGGCAAGAATAACTTTGGGTTTGGTAACCAAAGCACGGGCAATTGCAATCCGTTGTTTTTGTCCACCACTCAACTCACTTGGTAAATGGTGAGCCCAATCGCGTAATCCAACTTTTTCAAGGTACTCCATAGCTATGATGTTGCGCCTTTTTCGCGAAATTCCTTGATAATAAAGGGGCAAAGCAATATTCTCCTGTGCGTTTTTAAACGCTATCAGGTTGAAAGACTGAAAAATAAAACCGAAATACTTGTTTCTGTAGTAGGCTGCTTTAGATTCGGAAAGGTTCTCCATGAGTAAATCATCGAGGTGAAACGAACCTTTGTCATAGGAATCCAATAACCCTAGAATGTTTAACAAGGTTGATTTACCCGACCCAGAACTGCCCATGATAGAAACGAGCTCCCCATCGTTAATGGTAAAACTAACCCCCTTTAGAACGTGTAAACTGCTCTGCCCCGTTTGATAGGACTTATGCAGGTTTTTGATGGTAATCATGTATTTTAAGGTTAAAAAAGGTTTTAAGGAATAACGTTCTACAAAAATAAAAAAAACTTTACAAATGACGTTCATTTTCAGCAAAAGTTACACTGTTAGTAACATTTTTTCGCAATCTTATTGTTTGGATTCAATCTAAATAAATATATATTTTTTTTGTATTTTTGTGCAAAAGAAATTCCAATGGAAAATTTAGATACCAAGAAAATAGTCAAGGACATCTTCACCGGATATCTTGAAAATAAAGGGTATAGAAAAACGCCTGAACGCTATGCCATTGTTGACACTATATACTCACACGGCGGACACTTTGACGTTGAATCACTCTACATTCAAATGAAAAACCGCAATTATCGGGTAAGCCGGGCTACTATATATAACACAATAGATTTGATGGCCGATGCCAAATTGCTAATAAAACATCAGTTTGGTGATGGTGTAACTCAATTTGAACGGGTTTTTAACTGCAAACAGCACGATCACATGATTTGTACCAGCTGTGGAAGAGTAATTGAGTTTTCGGATACACGCATTGAGGAAATCAAACAAAGCGTATCGCAAACACATGGTTTTCAGATTAATTCTCATGTTGTTTACTTTCATGGCATTTGTCGGGAATGCAAAATGACCTAGGATAAAAATAGTATTGTATTTCTTTCGCTAGATTCTTACAAACAGTTCTTTAGAAAAAATAAATTGTATTGAATTCGTTATTTATCAATTTTTATTAACGAAATGGACTATTGTTTATTATATTTGCCCATTACAATATGTTTAATTTAAAAGTTTACTTATGAGACTAACTTCAACTCTAATTTGTGCCTTGGCGCTAACTTCTGCTTTACTGGGACAGCCAACACAAAAAATGCAACACAAATCAATCCAAGGAATGGATATTTTTGTTGAAAAAGAAAACCAGATGTCGAAAAGAGATGTTATTGGCTCGGGCGATATTCTGTTCAATGAAACTTTTGACTCGTCTTTGTGGCATACAGCACAAGCCGAAGGCGTTGCCATCCCTGCAAACATGCCTAATGGATGGACTGCTTATGATTTTACGGGAAATAATTTCTACTGGAGATGGTCAACAACAGGTCCTCGTGGTGTTTACACTTCAGGATATGGCCCAGGCCCCAATGCCCATTTACCTAACAACAATCAAAAGGTAAAATCAACCTCCGATACAGAATCCAATGGTGAAAAAGGGTTTATGTTGTTGGAATCTGACTATTACAACACTACATCTGAAGGAACCGAGGCAACTGTTTTAATTGTAATGGATAGCTATTT
>JBBISE010000193.1:0-5974 GCA_037441445.1 Salinivirgaceae bacterium | reverse complement strand
AAGTCGGGAAATCTTAAACTTTACACCCAACAACGTGGTGAAACTTTACAATTAAGAACTAATTGGTAATAAACCAATTATCGAGGGGCTGTCCAACTTAGGGACAGCCTTTTTTTGCGCATTTGATTTATTTCCTGAGAATGCCAAATAAAAAATCCCTTACTTAATTCGGAAATTGAATAAGGGATTTTCTAATTTCAAAGCTATTATTGCTTTATGAAACGAACACTTGTAGTGGTATCTGCAAGAACTCGTATTTGATAAACTCCGTTATCAAAATTCTCAACATCAAGAATAATGGTTGACGATTCCCATTGAGAAGTATATACCAGTTTACCATCAATGGAATAGACTTCCACCAATGCTTTCTCGGCTGTTGGCCTTTCAATGGTCAAGTTTTGCTTAGCCGGATTTGGATATACTGCTAAAGTGGGTAGTTGAACGGTGGACAAACCCGAAATCAACTCAATTTCAACAAGTTCGTTGTCACCTTCAACAGTCACAGAACCAGTAGTAGTTTCCCAACCACTTTTGGTAATGGTGTAATTGTAGTCGCCATCCTCAAGTTCAAAAACAACTTGTCCAGCATCATTTGTAAGGTATTGCTCCTCTCCTATTGCAACAGAAACGTCAGCTAAAGGTTGTCCGGCTCCGGTGATAGTAAAAGTCACATTCCAGTAGTCAACCCAAATATAGGTCAGCTGATATTCGGCTGCATCTCCCATATTGAATTCAATTGTGAGGGAATAATTGTCTTGTCCTCTTCCAAATCTACCCGATTTATTTTCACCCCATGGGAATGTCAACAAGGCGGTAGCTCCATCAATGTCCGTTATTGCATAATCGTCGCCTTCGACAAAAACAATGGTTTCTCCATCAACCTCGGTGGATATGGAAGTTACCTCAGAGGCATCGTTCCAGGTAATGACGGTAGTGAAATTTTCCGGATTGTTTTCATCGAACGTCCCTGAGGTTGGGTTTATGGTTGCTGATTCAAAAGTGCGGAAAGTGGCGGTTAGTGAAACGTCCTGGTTCATTGTAATTTGCAGGGCCAACTCATCATTGCTGATGTCGCCAGACCAACCCTCCCAAATGATTCCTACGGGAACAATTGCCTCGAGGTTAATGACAGAACCCTCAACAAAATCAAGGGGCTCGGTATAGACATTTCCTTGCACTTCAACCGTTCCTTCTCCAACAATGGCAATGGTTAGGGTATATTGCGGAACAGCTTCGAATTCAACGGTTACGCTCACATTTTCTGAAAGATTTGATACAGTGTAGGTTGCAGCCGTATGGTCAGCAACAACAACATTGTTGAGTTTCCATTCTTTAATTCTTTGTCCGACACCCGGAGTAGCTGTAAAGAGAACGTCACTTGTTTCGACCACCATTGAACCTGATGTGATGGGGCTTCCGTTTACGGTGGCCTCTAAAGTACCGGTTCCTATGGTACTGAAAGTAACTGCGTAGGTTGGAATGGCTTCGAATTCAACTATTACGTTCAAATTCTCAGTAATATTGGGAAAATTCAGGCTCACACCTGTAAAACCCGCATACACTTCTCCATCAATTGTCCACTGTTTAATTCTGTTTCCATTGTCGGGTGTTGCTGTGAAAATGATGAAACTACCTTCTAATACCTGAGCTCCTGAGACAATGGGGTCTTCATAAATTGCGGCTGTTAAGGTTCCATTTCCTATGGTACTGAAAGTGACTTCATAGGTTGGGATTGGCTCGAATTCCACGCTAACAGTGGCATCGGCTGTAAGGCTGCTTATGGTGAAGATATTTGAAGTGTTTCCTGCAACTATGGTGTTGTTGAGTTTCCACTCTCTAACCCTGTAGAGGTCTGCCGGTGCAGCAGTAAACACGAGGTTACTACCATGTACAACCTGAGCACCACTTGAGATTTGGGCACCATTTGACGTGGCTGAAATAGTTCCATTGCTTCCGATTACACTAAAGTTAACCGTATAGGGCGTTGCCAAGGTTCCGGTGATTTGAATGTCATCAATATCCCAATACCAGCCATAACTTCCGGTGTAATTCCATTTAAATTTTACTTGTGATTGATTTTCAACAGCGGCAATAACCTGATTAAACGTTGCCGGATTTGTGGTGTTTGTGGTCCAAGATTGAATCTGAGTCCAGCTGGCTCCGTTATTGATACTGTAATAGAGTTTTGCTGACGACCCTGAATATTCTTTGAAGTAATGTTTAAAAGTAAGGGTTACGTTCGAATACCCGGCAAGATTAAGCGTTGGGGTTACCAAATCAGCGTTTTGGGAAGTGCCACTACCGTATGCATCACTATTAAGATAGGCATAATTGCCGGTCGATCCGGTTAATCCACTACTATGGGTTCCAAACTGCCAAACCTGTCCAGTTCCCTGATTGTCAATGTTTGACCAACAGCCCGGCAAGGTTGTGGCTGCATTAAAGTTTTCGCCGAAGGGTAAACTTACAGCATCGCACATGGTTGATGTCGATGTTTCCACACCTGTTGACCATGTGGCGTTGGTAGCAAGCTTTGTAAAAATCTTGTAATAATAGGTGGTCGAGGGATTTATACCTGTGTGTTGAAATGTCTCGGCTGAACCTGCATAAACAACCGTTCCTCCACCGGGAAGTGTAGCGCCAGCAAAGTATAGAGAACCATCGTTTGGAGCACCAATGGTGGCTGAGGTATTGTAAGCCAGCAAAACATCGCGGCTTTCACTTCTTGTCCACGACAGGTTAATTTGCGTTGAACTAGCCGCTGTGGCTGTAAAATTTGTGGGATTTCCTTGCGCTCCGCCCATAAAATCGAACGTCACGGTTTTTGCCGTTGCATTGCGCGAAATGTTGGTAATGGGTTTGTTGGTGTTGGCTCCGGCCCATGATTTCATGCTGGGCGAAGTGGCATCAGTAAATTGCGTTTTGGTTCCGGTTGCTCCGGTCCAGGCACAAGTTGCGGCATCAATGGTACCGTATGATGATGGTGTGCTTGTGGGAATACTCACTGTTGCATTTTGAGCCACGGGGTACATTCGTTGCGGGTGCGTTGCATTGATAGCGTTTCCAACAGAAAACACTCCGCTGTGCACGTGGTAAATAATCATTCCACTTCCTGGAATATAGGCGTCGAACAAATGCTTTTCCCTGTTTTCAATGAAATAGTATTCGTTGGCCGTTGCGGTATTTATTTTATAGAAACTATTGGTGTTTTGCGCTGCATTGTTTAACGTCACTGTTGTGCCGGTTGTAAGTTCGACAACAGGAGCCCATTCGTAATAGACAACCTTGGTGAATCCATTGTGATGCGCCGGTGTTGCACCTCCATTGTTCCATGAGCCTCCGGCCATCAGGTCCCAGGTATCGGTTCCCTCGTATTGTCCGCCTGTTTCGTAGTCGGTGTCGTAGTAATCAGGAGCCCCCAGTACGTGCCCGAATTCATGACAAACAACTCCAATTCGAGTAATATTTGTTCCGGAACTCCCTCTTAATTCCGCTGAGCAAGAATACCGACTGATTGTTTTACCATCAAGTGTAATTGTCGAAATATTCCATGCATGTGCCCAGATGGCGTTTGCTCCTCCACCGGCTTCTTCGCCGTATCCAGCATATATAATATAGACTGCATCAACAGATCCATCGTTATCGTTGTCATAGTCAGCGTAGTTAACGTCGGGATTTGCCAGTTGGACAGCTTCAGTTACCAAATTCCTTGGTCTTACATCGTATCCACTGGCATCGTTGGCACCGTAATATGCCATATTGTTGCTTGCGGTATAGGGTCCGGCAACATCAACTGTCAGATTAAATTGATTGTATGAGTTTTCGAGATAATAGTCTTTAACACTTCCTGTTGCACCTCCTGCGGTATATCCAACCTGATTGAACAACGCGTTGAAGTCGGCTTGTGTTTTTGTAAAAGCTTTGTCGGTATATCCAATTAGAATCGCTATTAGCTTTCTTTCGCCGGTGGTCGGGAACGATTTAGAGCTCTCTTTTTCCCTAATCTCCCAAATTTGCTTCATAATGCCAACCTGTGACGAGCTAAAATGCAAATTTTTGTCCACCTGGCTTAGGAAAGCATGTTGCTCGAAAGTACGCTGGTCTGGGTTGTAAGCGCGAACACCGGAACGTTCCATGTCTCCATTTTCATTCTTGACGGTGTACTCGTAGAATCCTTCTTTGTTTAATAGAATGGTGTAACCATCAACAGTTTCTGCCCATTTTACTTTTTCATCACCTTTCAGGGTGATGGTAATGATGGTTCCATCGGGCAGTTGATAATCAACGGGATGTGGCCATGCCGGAACAGCAATGGCGTTTTGGAAAAACAAAATAAGCCCTGTCAGCGACAGCGCCAATGTTCGTAATGCTTGCTTCATAAAGATATGTATTTATAATTGGGTTTTCAAATTTTTGGTCGGGCAAATTTACATATTTTTGAGTAGTCATGCTTTCCTTCTTTTACAATTTGCCAGTTAACTATGCCTTAAACTGATAATTGCAAAAAAAGTTACCTTCTTACACTAAAATTTTGATTTAATCGTTTGTTTAAATCAAAACATCTATTTATATTTGCAGCATAAAATGCTTAACAAATGGAATCAAACGACAAATCGACCGAAGAGAAAATCAAAGCCGCTGCTCGGAAAGTGTTTCATACCAAAGGATTTGCAGGAGCAAAAACCCGCGACATTGCCGAGGAAGCCGGAATAAATCTGGCTCTTCTCAATTATTATTTCCGAAGCAAGGAAAAATTGTTCGAAATTGTGATGTTTGAAACCATGCGCGATTTTTTTCAATCGCTGGCATCGGCCTTTAACAATCCTGAAACTTCATTCGAACTGAAACTCTCACTGGTTGTGGATAACTACATTACCCTGTTAAGCCATGAACCCGAAATTCCTTTGTTCATTATGAGCGAAATGCGCTCGAACCCCACCCTTTTAGTAGAGAAAATGAACATTCGCGAAGTTGTAATAAACTCCGTTTTTGGCCAACAAATGAAATTTATGATGGCTCAGAAAAACATTCCAGAACACAAATTTGTGCACCTGATTATGAATTTCATTGGTCTAACGGTTTTCCCTTTCGTGGCCCGCCCCATTGTAAAATCGATTGGAAATATCAACGACGACCAGTTTAATGAATTGATGCAGGAACGTAAAACCCTTATCCCTTTGTGGGTGAAAGCCATTCTTGACTCTATGTAGTTTTTTTGCTGTTGTATTAAACAAATGTTTAAAACATAAAAATAATTGTATGTTTAAAGCTAAAAACATAAATCACAAAGCGTTAACATTTTCAAGTCTTTTGTTATCTGCTATGGTTGGATACAGCCAGCCAACGCTAACGCTGGAAGGATGTCACGCACTGACGCGCGAGAATTATCCGTTATTGGCACAGATAAAAATTCTGGAGCAAACCACCCAACTTTCGCTGGAAAAAACGGCCACAGGATTTCTTCCACAATTTACGCTGGGAGGTCAGGCTACCTATCAGTCAGACGTAACGGCCATACCTATTTCAATGCCGGGGCTTCAGATTCCCACCATGGACAAAGACCAGTACAAAATCTATGGCGAAATTGTGCAACCTATTACCGATTTGATAACGGTAAAACGGAATCAGGTCTTCATTAAAGCTGCCGCAGAGGCTGATTTGCAAAAAACCGAGGTTGAGTTATACAAATTAAAAGAAAGGGTTAATCAGCTTTATTTTAGCATTTTGCTTACTGATGCCCAAACAAAGCAAATCGAAGTGCTTACCAAAGATATTGATGCCGGGATTGAAAAAACAAGGGCAGCCATTGCCAACGGGGTTGCACTAAACAGCAACCTGGATTTGTTGATGGCCGAAAAACTGAAAATCGGGCAACGACGAACCGAGCTACAATCGACCCGCAGCGGCTTGCTTAAAATGTTAGGTGTAAAGTTTCACCACGTTGTTGGGTGTAAAGTTTAAGATTTCCCGACTT
>JBBISE010000192.1:0-6026 GCA_037441445.1 Salinivirgaceae bacterium | reverse complement strand
ATTTAAATCAAAGCAAGATTGTTTTAACCAACAACCTTATGAAACTTGACAAGTAATAATTTTAAACTTTACAATTATGTCCGGAGTAAACTACATGACAGAGGAGGGCCTTAAGAAGCTCAAAGCAGAATTGGAAGAATTGATCAATGTAGAACGAGGTAAAATTTCAAAACAGATAGCTGAAGCCCGAGATAAAGGCGATTTGTCTGAAAATGCTGAATATGATGCAGCTAAGGAGGCTCAAGGTTTGCTTGAATTAAAAATTTCGCAAATAGAAGATAAGATCCGCAGTGCTAAAATAATAAAACCTGGACAGGTCGATAGTTCTAAGGTTCAAATATTAACTAAGGTTACCATAAAAAACCTGAAAACGAATGCCATCACGGAATACTCGATTGTACCCGATGGTGAGGCTGATTTGAAGCAAAACAAAATCAGTATTTCTACTCCCATTGCCCGTGGATTGGTTGGTAAAACCATAGGCGATGTGGTGAATATTAACGTGCCTGCTGGTGCTATTCAGTTCGAAGTAATTAACATTGCATCTTTAGAATAATACATTTATGGCTACCATATTTACAAAAATAATCAACGGGGAGATACCGTCATACAAAATTGCTGAAAACGAAAATTTTATTGCCTTTCTGGATGTTTTTCCCCTTAAAGAAGGTCATACATTGATTGTTCCAAAACGAGAAATCGATGATTATTTCGATCTTTCTGAGACGGAGATTACCCAAATGGCCTTGTTTTCTCAAAAAGTAGCTAAGGCCATTCGAATGTCCTTCTCATGCAAAAAGGTATCAGTAACCGTTATCGGCCTTGAGGTGCCACATGCCCACGTGCATCTTATTCCAATTAATTCCATGGATGACTGTAATTTTTCTAATCCCAAAATGAAGATTGAACACAACAGAATGGAAGAAATTCGTAGAATGATTTGCGAAAAATTAACAAATTAATAGTAAAACACCCGTTTTTAAAATTTGTATTGTCATAGACAATTCATACCTTTCGTGCCGCATTTCAATCTTGCGTTTTTTTAACTCTTTTATCTCTGCTTTTTTGCGCTTAATTGAAAAGAAAGAAATGAAAGTTTTTGGTATATGAGAAAATTCGTGACAGTTTTTTGCTTGTTTGTTTTTGTGAAAGTTGGTTTACTGACCGCACAAAAAATCAATGCTGACTATTACCGCTTTGGAGCTAAACCAGCTGAGATACCTATGAAATTAAATGGTTTCAATTCTCAGGGTGGCTCACTTTTCTTTGGGATTTCAGATCCTGGTCTTGATAGTGCTACCGCAGCAGCCCAGGCAATAAAACGTGCCCAGTGCATGGTGGCTATGTCGCAGGGAGTAAAAATTAAAAATTACACTACAGGATATAATACTGAAGCCTACAGGGGAAATACCGGAACTTACCAATCAATGGTTGAATTGCTTATAAAAAGCACGGATATTCCGTCCTTTAAAATTCTGGATACGACTTATACTACCTATAATGAGGCAATTGTTTTTGTACAATCCGATGGAGGTTCCAACCCGGCTGGCTATGATTTTTTATTTAATCGTTTTAATATTGAATACCAGTGGGGAGGTTATAACGAGTACAGTGAGCAGATAGAAATTTATATTAACGATAAGAAAACTACTGATGAGACTTTGGTATCAATGAAATACGGCGCCAGCGAGGAAGTATATACAATGATTGGAGACGAATCATTTCCATTTCCATCGACACGTTATCAGTATTTAGCCCCAGGCGATTCAGTCCCTCAAATCTACCGTTACGGCTTGTGGATAAACATAATGCGGGAGTTAAATATCCGTTTGGGCCACTATAGTAAGTTGTTCAGCGAGCAGATTCGTAAATTGGATGAGGTTTATGAAACTGCCGACAAAATTGATGAAGGTTTGTCGAAAAACACAGTAGCCTTCGATATTTTAAACCTTTATTTCAAACAAAATCAAATTACATTAGATTTAAACGTCCGGCTGGTAGAATAATTTTTTTCCGTTATCAAACCCCATTCCTGTTTTCAGGATTCATAATAGCATTTTGTATTGCAATAGATTCACGGTGGATTGATTGTAAAAGCTGCATGACAAACTGGGGATTTATTCCAACTTTTTCAGCTTGTTGTTTGCGTGATTTAATAATCCCCCGCCACCTTGTTAATTGAAATGGCGCCAAGTTCTGTTCCTTTTTAAAATGAGCTATTTTTTTCGATAATTCGAAGCGTTTTCCAAGAAGTTCTATGAGTTGTTGATCAATAGAATCTATTTGTAGTCGAAGGCGGTCTAATTGTGTTGGTTTTGAACTTTCCGTCTGTCCTCTTATTTTTAATTTTTCCATAATCTGGGAGAACTCCTTGGGCGAGATTTGCTGTTGTGCATCCGTTTTTGCCTCATCGGGGTTGGGATGCACTTCAATCATGAGACCATCCATCATGATATCAAACGCGTATTGCGAAATCTCGCCAATGGATCTCCGGTTACCAGTAATATGTGATGGATCGCACAGAATGGGAAGGTTAGGCATTCTGGTCTTAAGCTCAATGGGCAACTCCCATTTGGGAATATTTCTGTAGATTGTTGGCTCGAACGGATAAAAGCCACGATGAATGGCTGCTATTCTTGTAACCCCTGCTTGCATGAATCGTTCAATGGCTCCAAGCCATAATTCTAAATCGGGATTTGACGGGTTTTTAACAAAAACCGGAATATTAACTCCTTTCAGCGATTCGGCAATTTCGTGTATCGAAAATGGATTACCGGTTGTTCGTGCTCCAATCCATATCATATCAATATCTGCCTCCAGTATTTTTTCAACATGTTTGGCCGTAGCCACCTCTGTAATGACCGGAAGATGGTATGTTTTTTTAATTTCTGACAGCCATTCCAGGCCTTTAATGCCCGATCCTTCATATTGACCTGGTCGAGTGCGTGGCTTCCATATTCCGGCTCTAAATACATTAATTTTACCAGTCATCTGAAGTTCCGACGCACACTGAAGCATTTGCTTCCGGTTTTCGGCACTGCAAGGACCAGCAATAATTATGGGTTTGGGACTAGGTTCCCACAATTGATTAATGTTCATGGGTTGCTTGTTTCTTTCTTCTGTAAGTCTGAAAGGAATAGGGTAGGGAAGGCGTACTGTTCGTTTCCGATTTTACGTCTGATACTAATTCCCATTGGTCGGGAATAAAACCAATGAGTGTGGCATCTGTGTTGAAAGTGCGGTGAACGCGCGTAAGAAAAAGGTTATCGGCTAGATTAAAAAACTGCTGATAAATGGCTGCGCCACCTATAACATAAACTTCTGGGAACTGTTCACAATAGTCAATAGCTGTTGTAAGGGAATGAAAGACAACAGCGCCTGTATCTGCAAATTGGGAATTATTGCTAATCACAATGTTGATTCTATTTGGAAGCGGCTTAATTGGAAGCGACCCCCAGGTTTTTCGGCCCATTAGCACGACTTTACCCGAGGTAAGACGCTTAAAGTTTTTCAGGTCTTCACTAATGTGCCACGGAAGTTGATTGTTACTACCAATTCCATTTTTTTCATCTGCGGCTACAATGATTGAAAATGTTGTCATTACGTCTGCTTTAAATCGAAACTTCGCCTTTAATGTGTGGATGAGCGTTATAGTCGGTTAATTGGAAATCATTGTATGTAAAATCGAATATGCAGTTTATTTCTGGATTTATGTTCATTTTGGGCAGGGAATAGGGCGAGCGGGAAAGTTGGGTTTTTACCTGATTGCTGTGGTTGAGATAAATATGCGCATCACCCAAAGTGTGAATGAATTCCCCCGGCTTTAATCCTACCACCTGAGCAATCATCATAGTCAGGAGGGCATAACTGGCCAGATTAAAAGGAACTCCCAGGAAGAGGTCAGCACTGCGTTGATACAACTGACAGGAAAGTCTTCCATTGGAAACATAAAACTGGAAAAGGATGTGGCATGGTGGAAGTGCCATTTGATCTATCTGGCCTACGTTCCATGCGGAAACGATGTGACGGCGCGAGTCGGGTTTTGTTTTCAGGTCTTCAATAAGTTGGGAAATCTGATCAACGTGGGTTCCATCAGGTCGGGGCCAGGAACGCCATTGGTAGCCATACACAGGACCAAGTTCGCCGTCCTCGCGTGCCCATTCGTTCCAAATGCGAACCCCGTTATCCTGAAGGTATTTTACGTTGGTTGAGCCTTTCAAAAACCATAGTAATTCATAAATAATACTTTTTAAGTGTAGCTTCTTTGTGGTTATCAATGGAAAGCCTTCCTGTAAGTCACATCGATATTGGTAGCCGAAGATGGAGATGGTACCCGTTCCGGTCCTATCAGTCTTAACCGTGCCGTTATCAAGGGTGTATTGAAGTAAATCGTGGTATTGCTTCACGTGGATTGTGTTTTTTTTATATAGAATGTTCTTTTGCGACTTTTCGTGTCGTTTTTTAGCTGCAAAGATACAAAACAGGAATTATTCCTCACGTTTATGTATTTTAATTTACGTCTGCATCCGTTTCCAAAGGTGCATAGCTTGAATTTGGGCTTCTTTTAGGATTTCTGTTTCGTTAACAAATGTAAGTTTTCTGTTCTCCACAACGATTTTTCCATTGGAAATTACGTGCTGGACGTGATTGGAGCGCAATCCAAAAATAAAGTGGCCCCAAAAATTGTTTTGGTTTATTTCGGTGGCGGTATCATAGTCAAGCACAACAATATTGTTGTCTCCATCGCCGGAGAATCCATTTTCGCGGATATACCTGTGGACATTTCTGAAACGGCTATAAGCTCCCGGATAGTCGATATTGTCATAGCGTTGCCCGACAAAAAAGGCTGCTTTGGCGCTTTGGAGCATATCGCTGTGCAGTCCATCGGTTCCCATCATGATATTTTTTCCCAAACTACTACCGTTGAAATATCCGACGTTGTTGTTCATGTTGCTTTCGGCGTTCTGTGCAATCCAGCATGGCCCGGACGAGATTAGGTTACGTTCTTGGGCGCTAAGATGTAAGGCGTGTACAAGGATTGTTTTTGATGACGAAAGCAAACCTGCCTCATGATAACGGTGAGTTACACGTTTCGCATAAGTTTCTTCGCAGTGTTTCTGGTCATAAATATCTTCCGCCAAATGAACATGAGCACCGGAATTGTGTTTTTGAATCAGCCGGAAAGCATGTTTTAACGTTTCATTGCCAACGGTGAATGAAGCGTGTAATCCCACAAGGCCTTGGTGTTTTTTTAAATATTCATCGGTTTCATCCAAACCCTGCCTTGCTTTATCAATGCCATCCCTATCGGTAATTTCATAGCACAGAAGATGGTTTATGCCTACTTTATCGAAAGCCTTGGCCATAAGTTCCAGAGATCCGGAAATATAATTTGGTGATGCATGGTGGTCAATTACAAATGTAGAACCGGACTTTGCGCATGCCATGGCTGTTACCAGAGCACTAAGCTCAACGGTTTCATGGTCGAGACATTTGTCTAACGTCCACCAAACGTATTGTAGAATTTCGTAGAAGTTAACCGGTTGTTTTTTAGGTGCCGGCATTCCTTTAGCCAACGCTGAATAAGCGTGGTGATGGCCAACGGCAAACGATTTTGTTACCAGTTTCCCGGTACAGTCGATAATTTTCAGGGGATTTTTGGATAAAGGTTTGTATTCCGTTCCCAAAAACTCTATGGATGCATCAATCCCTTCGTTAACAAAGATATCGGTTTTTACAAATTCCAACGAATTTGGGTCTATCCAGGTTGCGTTTTGTAATAAAATGGACATGTCTATATGAATATGTTTGGATTGCTAATATCGGAATAAAAACTGAAATGATGTGTGAAGGGTTCAAAAGTTATATTTGTTGAAATTTTCTTTAACGGTTTCTCTATATGCATCAACTCCGTCCAGAGTGACCCATAGGTCATCCTGAGCGGAGTTGAAGGTTTTTTTTAACGTAGTTCTACTTCACACACCTCACCGAATATCCGTTCGACAGCGGTGCTGTTTCTCCGACAA
>JBBISE010000191.1:0-6174 GCA_037441445.1 Salinivirgaceae bacterium | reverse complement strand
GTTCTTTCTACCCTGTTTGGCCAGAATTTGAATGCTAATGGTGCCGCTTTTATTTTTTTTTGAACGTATAGACATGCCCAAATTTACGTTGGGTCACCCAAAAATCAATAAAAAATAATCACAACATACTGATAATCAGTGGTTGTTTTTTTGTAGCCATTATGGGGTGCACAAAACAGGGGTAGTAATTGCAATAATCCAATACTGTTTTTAGAATTTTCAGCCAATCAACGATACAAGAACAAGGAATCGCAAATTTTACAAACACAAGACCCAACCAGTCGCTCTACTGCATGTAGATTACCGTTCTTCTTGCCTTCATGGTAAAAGCACTGCTGGAGAACACTAACTCTCCGCTTTCTCCATCAACGTAAACCAGCGCTCGCCCTTGGTGTCCAAAAGGTTTATGATTTGCCCTATTCGTTCCGATTTTATTGACAAGGCTTGGTAATCAAACTCCCCACTGTTCACTTCCAATTCCAGTAGCTTTTTCTCCTTTTCGAGCGATTCCATTTCGGTGGTCAACGATTCTAATTCGCGCTTTTCCGCAAAACTCATTTTCCCAGCTTTTGGTTTTGCTTCCGACGGTTTGGTTTTTCCTTCAGTTTTTTTTCGTGCCGCTTCGGCAAGAATTTTCTGTTGCTCGCGGTTCCAGTCGTAAAAGTCGCTGTAGTTACCCGGGAAACCACTAATTTCAGCATTTCCGTCAAAAATCAGGAGGCCGTCCACCACTTTATCCAAAAACCGACGGTCGTGGGATACAACGAGCACAACTCCCGGGAAATTCTCAAGGTATTCTTCCAACACCTGAAGGGTTTGTATATCGAGGTCGTTTGTAGGCTCATCGAGGATTAGAAAATTGGGGCTCTTCATCAGCACGGTACAAAGATAAAGACGGCGCTTTTCGCCCCCACTGAGTTTGTGTATAAACGAATTTTGCACATTGGGCGGAAACAGAAACATGGTCAGAAACTGCGACACGGTTAGGTTTTTTCCATCACCCAGTTTTACAACCTCGGCAATTTCGCGGACGGCATCAATTACCCGGCTCTCTTCGTTGAAATGAATTCCGGTTTGCTTGTAATAGCCAAAAACTACGGTTTCACCGGTGTCAATGGTACCGGAATCGGCAGAGATGTTACCGGTAATAATATTCAGAAAAGTAGATTTTCCCGTTCCGTTGCGGCCAACAATGCCCAAGCGTTCGAAACGGCGAAAGTTGTACGAAAAATTGTCCAGAATTTTCAATCCGTCAAACGATTTGCTCAGGTTTACAGCCTCTAACACTTTTTTGCCAAGCCGCGCTGCACCCACGTTAATGCGGACATCCTTGCTATCGAAACGCTTCGAAGCCTCATCGCGGATTTGATAAAAGGCGTCAATGCGGTATTTTGCCTTTCCTGTACGTGCCGATGGCGTGCGCCGTATCCATTCTAACTCGCGGCGAAAGGTATTGGTTGCCCGTTCCACATTGGCCTGGCGGGCATCGACGCGCTCCTGCCGTTTTTCCAGAAAGTAAGAGTAGTTTCCTCGATACCAGAAAATTTCTTTTTCGTCAATTTCCATGATATCGGTACAAACGCGGTCGAGAAATTGGCGGTCGTGGGTTACCATGAGCATGGTTGTTTTGGCCGATGCCAGAAACCCCTCGAGCCATTCGACCATGTCAAGGTCAAGGTGGTTGGTAGGTTCATCGAGAATAAGAAAATCGGGACGGCTAATGAGCGTGGCAGCCAGTGCAACACGTTTCTGCTGACCACCGGAAAGAGTGTTTATGGGTTGCGCGAAATCGGTAATTTTTAGCTGCATAAGAATTTGCTTGGCTTGATTTTCCAAATCCCATGCCTGTGTGGCATCCATAAGCTCGGTTGCTTTTTGCAGTTCAGCTTTATCGGAAAATTCCAACGCCTTTTCATATCTAGAGATGGCCATGGAGGCTTCATCGTGACCTGAAAAAACATTGTCTAGGATCGACTTTGATGCATCCAATACCGGGCTTTGATCCAAATATCCCACCTTGGTATCGTTTCGCCACACAATGTTTCCCGATTCAGGAGTGTCTAGTCCGGCTATAGTTCTTAGTAGCGTTGTTTTTCCGGCGCCATTGCGGGCAATCAGTCCAACGCGTTGCATATCGGCAATGGTGAAATTCACGTTGGAAAGCAACACAAGGCTGCCGAACGATTTGGTCAGGTTCTCGATTTGTAAAACCGGTGTCATGTGTCGAAATTTTGGACACAAAGGTAGGGAAAACTTGTCTGAAAATCCCTACCTTTGCAAATTCGCCGAATGGCATGGCATGTTTTATGCTAAAAATGAACGGTTTTCAAAAGCAAATGAACACACAACCCGCCAACAAACAACTGTTGTTAGACAAGCGATACCTCCAAATGGCTCGCATCTGGGCACAAAACTCTTATTGCAAACGCAGACAGGTAGGAGCTTTGCTGGTAAAGGATAAAATGATAATCTCCGATGGCTACAACGGTACACCCTCAGGTTTCGAAAACGAATGTGAAGATGAGAACGACACCACCAAACCATACGTTTTGCACGCTGAGGCGAATGCCATTACAAAAGTGGCCAAGAGTGCAAATTCGTCACTGGGAGCTACACTCTATGTGACAGCAGCGCCATGTATTGAATGTTCAAAACTGATAATACAAGCCGGAATAATTCGTGTCGTGTATTCTGAAATGTATCGCCTCGATGATGGAAAACGATTGCTTGAACAAGCTGGCGTTGAAATGGTTTATATACCAGAATATCAGGAAAAACAAGAACAACGTTGATCGAAAAGACTGTATTTTATGCAAAAAAACACCCGTTTTCAAATTCTTTTGCCCGCTATTGTGATGTTGAGTATAGCGCTGGGCATGTTTATTTATAAAATATTGTTCGGTGCCAATACAATGACCGGAAAAACTGAACAGAAACTCGAGAAAATTAACCTATTGTTGCGACAAGTGGAGGCAAGCTATGTCGATTCGGTTTCCTATGACTCGCTCGTAGAAAGTGCAATTACACCCATAATTGAGCAGTTGGATCCCCATTCGGTATATATCCCGGCCTCGGAAAGGGAAGAATCCGATGAACCATTGCGAGGGAATTTCGAAGGCATTGGAATTCAGTTTAACCTCAGAAACGACACAGTTTACGTTATACAAACCATTGCAGGCGGTCCCAGCGAAAAAGTGGGTCTGCGTGGCGGCGACAGGATTGTTAAGGTAAACGATTCCATTGTGGCCGGGGTAAACATTACGAACGAAAAAATTATGTCGAAGCTAAAAGGCACAAAGGGAACGAAAGTGAAAGTTACGGTAGTTCGGCCTGGAGTCGATAAAATGCTCGATTTCGATATAATCCGCGATAAAATTCCCATTCATAGTATTGACGTTGCCTACATGGCAAAAGGCGATGTGGGATACGTTAAAATTTCGCGTTTCAGTGTTACAACCTACCGCGAGTTTATGGAAAAAATTGCCACCCTGAAGCAACAGGGAATGCGCCGTTTAATCATCGACCTGCGTGGAAACGGTGGTGGCGTTATGCAGGATGCAATAAGGATTGCCGACGAATTCCTTCCAGCTGGAAAAATAATTGTTTATACCGAGGGAAAAGCACGACCACGGGCTGATTATTATTCATCGGCACATGGGTTTATGCAAAACAATGAGGTTGTAGTTCTGATTGACGAATGGAGCGCCTCGGCCAGCGAAATCCTATCCGGAGCATTGCAGGACAACGATCGTGGAACAATAATCGGGCGCCGGAGTTTTGGGAAAGGCTTGGTGCAGGAACCCATTTATTTCGAGGATGGAAGCGAATTGAGGCTTACTGTTGCGCGATATTACACGCCCACCGGACGTTCAATTCAAAAACCCTATACCAACGAAGAGAAATATAGCCAGGATCTTTTGAAACGGTTTGAACGCGGAGAATTTACAGCCCAGGACAGCATAAAACACGACGAGTCGCTCAAGTTTGTTACCCCTGGAGGTAAAGTTGTTTATGGCGGTGGTGGCATTATGCCCGACATTTTTGTTCCCGCCGATACAACACAAGGTTCAAGGTTCTTTGCCCGTGTGCGCCAGCGCGGAATCGATTTCCAGTTTTCCTATGATTACGCCGATGCCAACCGCGACAAACTTACCAGCTATAAGAACAGCAAGGCTCTTGAGCAATATCTCGAACAGGAAAATATAATGAAAAAATTTATTGACTACGCCGCCAAAAAGGGAGTCAATGCCAACGATGTTGAAAAGAAAAAAGGCGACGACTACCTTGAAAAACAAATTAAGGCGTTGATAGTGAGAAATATCATTGGCGAGGAGGGATTCTACCTGCTGATGAA
The DNA here is from genome assembly GCA_037441445.1 of Salinivirgaceae bacterium. Lineage (GTDB taxonomy): Bacteria > Bacteroidota > Bacteroidia > Bacteroidales > Salinivirgaceae > JAAYQU01. Next base: position 1,820 of record JBBISE010000191.1, on the reverse strand, counting down.
CGAAATTGACCCCACATTTAAGAAAGCCCTGGAAGTGATTCAGCAACAAAAAAGCAAATAAACAAATAAACACAATACGATGACAAAACTATTAAATCAAAACCTTCCCTACAAAGTTGCCGACATGTCGCTGGCCAAATGGGGACACAAAGAAATTGAACTTGCCGAAAAAGAAATGCCGGGTTTAATGGCCCTGCAGGAAAAATACGCAAAGGAACAACCTTTGAAAGGAGCCCGCATCATGGGTTCGCTGCATATGACCATTCAAACTGCCGTGCTCATAAAAACCCTGAAAAATTTGGGTGCCGATGTTCGATGGGTAAGCTGTAATATTTTCAGCACCCAGGATCATGCCGCTGCCGCTATCGCTGATCTTGGCGTTCCCGTATTTGCCTGGAAAGGCGAAACACTCGAAGAATACTGGTGGTGCACTATTCAGGCACTCGATTTTCCCGGCGGAAAAGGCCCAAATTTGATTGTGGACGACGGTGGCGATGCTACCCTGATGATTCACATTGGCCTGGAAGCCGAAAAAGATGCCAAAGTGCTGGATCGGAAAGCTGGCGGGCCAGACGAGGCCGAACTGCTGAAAATGTTGAAACGGATTTTAGCCGAAGATCCGCAATACTGGACCAAACGGGTTGGTGACATTAAAGGCGTTTCGGAAGAAACCACAACCGGTGTTCACCGACTTTATCAAATGCTGGAAAAAGGACAACTTCTTTTCCCTGCCATTAACGTAAACGATTCGGTTACCAAATCGAAATTCGATAACCTTTACGGCTGCCGCGAATCGTTGGCCGATGGCATTAAACGAGCCACTGACGTGATGCTTGCCGGTAAGGTAGCGGTTGTGTGTGGATACGGCGATGTTGGAAAAGGATCGGCCCGTTCTCTGCGTGTTTATGGGGCTCGCGTAATTGTGACCGAAATTGATCCCATTTGCGCCCTTCAGGCAGCTATGGAAGGTTTTGAAGTTAAAACCGTCGAGGATTCATTGGCCGAAGGCGATATCTACGTTACAACCACCGGAAACAAAGATGTTATTACAGCTCAGCACATGGCCAAAATGAAAGATCAAGCCATAGTTTGCAATATTGGACACTTTGACAACGAGATTCAGGTTGCCGAGCTTGAACAGTGGCCCGGAATCCGCAAAGAGAACGTGAAACCACAAGTTGACCAATACTATTTCCCCGATGGCCACAGCATTATCCTACTTGCCGAAGGCCGTCTCGTAAACTTGGGTTGCGCCACCGGACACCCCTCCTTTGTCATGAGCAACTCGTTTACCAACCAAACCCTGGCACAGCTTGATTTGTGGAAAAACAAATACGACATTGGGGTTTACCGCCTTCCAAAACATTTAGACGAAATGGTCGCCCGCCTGCACCTAGACAAAATTGGCGTAAAACTAACCACGCTGTCGAAAGAACAAGCCGAATATATCGGCGTTCCTGTTGAAGGGCCCTTTAAGCCCGAGCATTACAGGTATTAAAAAATAGAATACCAGAAAAACCGCCCGAAAGAAACGTTTTGGGCGGTTTTTATTTTTCCAAGTGCCGAAATCAAGGGTAATAATTAGGGTCTGCTGAAAAAGTCAATGCAAATTTCGTTTAATGCTTATCCTCTATTATACCTAAACCTATTTTTCCGGGTTGCAGATATCATTAGAAGCCTCTCAAATAAAGCCTCCCCGAAATATCTGCAATTGAATTTGTAACAAAATTCGTTTAAATACAATTGCAGAAACTCTGGTTTTATACCATGATATAAGTCAAGAAGTTGTCTCTTTGAATTGCTAATTGCAAGGTGAACCC
>JBBISE010000190.1:0-6271 GCA_037441445.1 Salinivirgaceae bacterium | reverse complement strand
GTCGGCATGAAGTTCCATATGGCCGTAAACCGAAAAATTATAAACATATGAATAATCTGCTTATGCCCTTTCAGGGCATTACTAATCGGGCGTTGCCCGAATTTTCTGCTTTCGCCCTTACAGGGCTATGCTAACTGTGGGCTGCTAAAACCCTGAAAGGATTAAATCATGAGCATGTGGCAACGCCGCATGCTGGAAGGGCGTAAGTATTTTTCAATCCCCAAAATGTTTCAACGCCTTCAATACCGTCTCCGCATCCGCCGGCAGTTCAAAGAAGGGTTCTTTTTGGTGACCGTCAACAGCCGATATGGCATCTTTTATGGCCAGCCAGGCCGAGAAGGCCAGCATAAACGGGGGCTCGCCCACGGCTTTGCTCTTCCTGATAACAGTGGCATTGGGATAGCCCTGCAACAAGTCGATGTTGAAAATCGGGGGCAAATCGCCCATGTTGGGTATTTTGTACGTGTCGGGCGAATGGTTTAGCAGATGTCCCTGTGCGTTGTAGCGCATTTTTTCCATGGCAACCCAACCAAGTCCCTGAATGAAGGCTCCGGCAACCTGTCCACGGTCTATGTCGTGGTTGATAGAGTCACCCACGTCGTGCACAATGTCTGACCGTAAAACAATCGATTTTCCGGTCAGCACATCAACCTCGGCCTCCGAAACAGCCATGCCGTAGGCAAAGTAGTGAAACGGAGTTCCTTTACCGGTATCTTTGTTGAAGGTAATGCCCGGTGTTTTATAAAATCCGGTGGCGCTTAGGCTAACCTGTTCGAAATGGGCGCGTTTTGCCAGGTCGGCAAACGGAATTTTTTGCTCCGTGTGGTTGGAGTCAAAAACAGCACTGCATTCAAAAACAAGATGTTCGGCATTCTCAAGGCCGAATTTTTCCTTCAACATCTTTCGCGCAACGGGTGCAAGCCTTTCCCTGAGTTTGTCAATGGCATTTTTTACGGCCATGCCGTTCAGGTCAGTCCCTGACGAGGCCGCTGTGGGCGATGTGTTGGGCACTTTCGAGGTATTGGTGGCATTCACCTTAACATTGTTTCCCGAAACACCCAGTTCCAATGCCGCTATCCGCCTGATTTTTGTGTGCAGCCCCTGTCCCATTTCGGTTCCGCCGTGGTTGACCAGAACCGAGCCGTCTTTGTAAATCAGCACCAGGGCTCCCGCCTGATTTAGAAACGAAGTAGTAAATGATATTCCAAACTTGATGGGTGTAAGGGCAATCCCTCGCTTTTTGAACGTGTTTTGGCTGTTAAAAAGGGCAATGGCTTCTTTCCGGGCAGCATAGTCTGATTTTTTGATGATGATATCCCAAACTGGCAGCAACCGATTCTCTTTAACAATTTGACTATAAGGTGTTTCATTACGCACGCCATCGCCATAAAAGTTCTTAAAACGGATATCGGCGGCATCTTTTTTCAGAAATCGCGCCACGCGGTCAATGGCATTTTCAATGACAGCCATTCCCTGTGGTCCACCAAATCCGCGGAAAGCGGTGTTCGACGGCAGATTGGTTTTCCAGGCTGTGGCCGTTATGCGGATATTGGGAATATAGTATGCATTTTCGGCGTGGAACATGGCACGCTCTAAAATGGCCATGGAAAGATCTGTCGCGCAACCGGCATCAGCGTTCAGATCAACAATGTAGGAATTAACCATGCCATTGCTATTGAAACCTATTTTGTAAGTAGCGTAGAATCGGTGACGCTTCCCGGTGATTTTCTGATCATCGTCGCGGTGCAGAACCAGTTTCACGGTTCTTCCGGTAGCGTTTGCCAATAGTGCCGCCCATGCTGCCGGATGGTTTGCCTGGCTTTCTTTCCCACCAAAAGCGCCACCCATGCGTGTTACTTCACATTCAACTTTATGGGCATCCAAGCCCAGCACCTCAGCAACAACGAACTGTGTTTCGGTGGGATTTTGGGTCGAGCTATAGACTTTCATACCTCCATCCTCCAACGGAACACACACGCATGCCTGTGTTTCCAGGTACCAGTGTTCCTGTCCGCCAACATACAGTTCGCCTTCGAGCACGTGATCGGACTCTGCCATTGCCTTTTCCGGTGTTCCATTCTCAATTTTGCGCGATGGGGCAATGCGGCTGTTTTTGGCCATGGCTTCCTGAATGGTCAGAATGGGCGTAAGTGGCTCGAATTCAATCTTGATTTTCTTTTCGGCCTCCACAGCTGCCTCTTCCGTTTCAGCGGCAATCAGGAAAATTACTTGCCCAATACAGACAACTTCGTTTTCGGCCAGACAAGGTTCATCTTTGGCCAGGTGGCTCATCTGGTTATCGCCGGGAATGCGCTTGTAGTCAAGGATATCGACAACGCCTTTAACGTTCAGGGCTTCTGAAGTGTCGTAGCTAATGATTTTTGCCTTAGCATGAGGACTGTAAACGATTCGACCAATCAACGTATTTTCCGGAGTATTCATATCTCCAACAAAAACGGCCTTTCCAGTAACGTGCTGTGTAGCGCTGGCGTGGTATGTGGGGTTTTCCATGTCTTTATTTTTTTCGGTTTATTCAAAACCTTGCGTTTCAACTGTTTATTTTGTTAATATGTTATATTTAATCAACTTTACGCTTTCTCTCAACATTAAAATGCCTGATAATATTGAACCCAAAACCCACTTCGCCCTCGGACCATCGGTTCAGGTTCTCGGCAATTCCTTTTTCGGTTCTGCCCCGCGAGTTTGATAAGTGCAACTGAAAAACATGTCCTCCGGTTTCAATATCAACACCAAGTGCAAATGGATGCTTGAATTTGTCATCAATTTGTCCTGGTACCAGATTATAGTATTCGGCATTCATTGAAATTCTGTTGGTCAACTTCATTCGCCCCGACAGGTTTATAAAAACTACCGAGTTGGCATCGCTTTTTTTCTCGACCAAATTTCGGTGCACAACACCAGGCCCTACCTGTAACGACAATTTTGATGATATTTTGCGCGCCATCAGGATTTGGTGGGTATAAAAAAGGCGCGACGAAAAAAGGTTATCGCGGGTGGGATCAGTCCATTTCAAATCGGAATAAGAAACAGCGCTGTACCAGCATACAGACAGCAAGCGCTTCTTGTCTTTTTCGGCCTGTTGCAAGATTTTAATTTTGACATAACCATCAGAGAGTTTCTGCTCGTTTCCACGACCAATGCCTACATCAATCCTGTTGGTAATTCCATACTCCAATCCCAAACGGATAAACGATTGATCCAAGCCATAAAAATCGTACGAACCGCTGGAAAGGTTTCCAAACCGATGCGAAATTATGAGGTTAAGTCCCTTTTTGCCAGCAGTTTCAATTGTTTGGCCATTGATGAAACGGGTAGATTTGAAGGTAGCCTCCACGAACACGGGAGTGCTATTTGCAGCACCCTCTGATTCAACCATATCCAGCAGGGATTGTCCTGCGACGAATGAGATGTTAACAGCGAAAAAAAGGAAAAGAAAGGTTCGATAAAGGATTTCTAAGCTTCGACTTTGGTCTGTGCTTCGAAACCGCTCAACACGACCGGAGTCTCCTTCTGCTTGACCTGCACATTGCGGAACATATCCTTTTTCACCCTGATCTCCCACTTTGTAACCCTGAGCAGAGTCGAAGGGTACTTTAACCTTGATTTCTTTCTTAGCCAATATACATTGATACATGCATGTTTCTTTTTTAATTCCTATTGTGGAGTTCCCGAATCAATCTAGGTGGTAACCTGCAATACCGGACACTCCGGCAATTTATTTCCCTGATAGGGCATTGGTGTTGCTCCTGGCAAATGATTAATGGCGTTACGCTGTTTTCCGGTCTGAGCGGCCTCCACAGCTCGTGCAAAGGAATCTAAAACAATGTCACCATTGTTGTACGATGCATTGTGGCAAACAACACAGTTGGCCTGAAAAATGGGTTCTACTCTGTTGAAACTAATATTTGTTGTATCACAAACATTTCCATAGAGTTCCTCCTCGGAGTTAAACGTGCAACCCGGTAGCAAGAGCATTCCCAGGAAGGCAAATACAGCCAACCCAAGCAACCCGCTAGTAAACGTCAAAAATTTTGGCACCATCGCGGTTGGGATTTGCAGCATGGCATTCTTTACAGCCTACGCCTTTGTTGGATACGGGAAAATTGACAGACCCGTCGGCCTCGAAACCAGCCCAGACCCAATTGATTCCTGCCTTGGGGTCGGTTGCCTTTTTGTGCATAACATATCGCCGAATCAAAGTTCCTCCGGAAACGGCAAACACTTCCTTAACCAGGGTCGAACCTTTGGGAAAACTTGCCCCTTGGGGCAACTTGTTGGTCTCGTCCAACACCGACTGGGCCGTTTCGTTAAAACGCACCAAAATGAAAGGGCCATGAGGGCCGTTTGCATTTACTGTATCGGTTCGGTAAAATTCGTAGCCCGACTGACTGGCAAAGGCAAGGATTTCGGCATCGGTTAAAGCTTGTGGTGTTGTGGTTGATTTTTTATCGTTGCATGAAAAAAGCACGATACCCACTATTACCGAAGGAAGAAATCTGGGAAATAAGAACCATCTTGTGCTTTTCTCGCTTTGATTCCTGATCATAGTTTTTCGCTTTTTGTGTATGAAACGCCTTGATATTTATGATAAAACGTGATAATTTGTCGTAAATATAGAATTTTTTGGTTAGAATAATCCACCTCTTGACTTTAATATTACCATTTATAGCACGTAAAATATGAGAATAGAGTAGTTTCAAGAGTAGAACTTTCCGTTAGCAAGTAAAATTCGGCAAACATGGCATCAGCTTTTTTATCTGAACACTTTAAACCTGCCAAATCTACTTCCCAATAAACGAAACCAGTATCCGAAACGACACACCGTGGTTAATTAAATACACATCGGGCGATAACGCCAAAACCGAATGGGTTTTATTCCCATTGAAAGTGGCCAGGAACGCCCCGCCAAGATCATAACCTGCGGCAATGACAACAAAAAAGGGTTTTTGGGTAACATAATACCGAAACCCCAGCGATAAATAGTAATCAACAGCCACAGAGAAAGGCTTTTGCTTCCGAACTTTGTAACCGGGGTTCATGGCCTCGGCCATTTCAACACCGCTCGATGAAATATTTCCCTGACCAAAGCCTATTTTATCCTGCGTTGCGGCATACATGGCAAATCGCTACGGTTTTTCGTGAGCAAAGCCCTGTTTTCCATCGGTAAGGCTAAGTTGACGCAACAAATCAAAACCAAAACAAGCAGTGTAATATTGGGCTTTATACAAAGAATCGTAGGCTGGTTGTCTGTGAATTGGATACTTTTGAATTTCAGGATGGATAAAGGTTGTAAGCTTAACAGGCAACGAAACAGAAATGTAACCTATTCCCCAGTAAAAACCCATTTTATTTTCAAGGGTGTCAGTCTGCCATTTTCCATCAATATATCGTTTTTTTTGTTGCTGTTTTCAACAATTCCAGGGTGAAAATATTGTCGCTAAAGGTTCGCCCGGAAATGAAGCCCAATGGACGAGCCCCGTTCCAATCAACCGTTCCCGATATTTTCAAGTTATGTATACGGATACAGTAATTCTTCAAACCGACGTATCCTCCCCAACGATGGATTTTTCCTATAATCCCTTAATTCCTCAGCAAAAATATTTGCATGCAAATATTTTTGCTGAGGAATTAAGGGTAAAGAAAAGCTGTTAATGGGTTGTTCGCAATCTCATCTAAAACTCGCCTGTTGACTTTTTCAGCAGGCCCTAAATAAACTGATTGAATAAATGAAACTTGAAACAGAACGAATAATAATTAGACCAATAACAATTGACGATAAAAACGAAATATTTGAATATCGCCGAGATAAAGAGATTAACAAATATCAAGGGTGGATTCCAGAAACGATAGAAGATGTTGAATTATTTATCGGTAAGATTTCAGAGCAGATAAATGTACCCGAAACATGGTTTCAATTTGTTATCGTTGACAAAGAAACTCAAAAAATAGTTGGTGATTTAGGAATTCATTTCATTGATTCTGAAAATAAGCAAGCAGAAATTGGATGTACTTTAAATAAAGATTTTCAAAACAAAGGATTTGCAACAGAATCAGTGAAGATAGTGATTGATTATTTGTTCAACGAATTAAATAGGGGCAGCTGAAAAAGTCAATGCAAATTTCGTTTTATACTGAAGCGCTTTTTTTTTGTGAGCAAAACCTATGGTTACCAGGGCACGAATGCCCGATGCGTGATGGCCTGACAAAACTGCGGGCCAGGCGTTGGCGTGATATGGCAAACCGGTTAGAG
>JBBISE010000189.1:0-6290 GCA_037441445.1 Salinivirgaceae bacterium | reverse complement strand
TAGAAATTAATCTCCAAATTTAACTTTTTTCCTAATGCGGATTTTGGGTTAAAATAATGATTTTTGGGGTTGGGGGCTGCAAGTTGGGTTAAATGAAATGTCGCCCTCGAAAAGTTTGTTCTCTTCCCTGGCACTCCATTCGGCCATTTTCTTGCCGGGGTTGATGTTCTTGCGGTTGACATCGCCCTTGATTTTTTCCAATGGCTTTTGGAAATTGTCCACCGAAGTGTAAATTTTCACCTCGAAGGTTTGCTCGGGGAAATCACCCTTAAGTGTGTAGTAAATCTTAACAATTTCGTCTTAGGCTTCGAAGTAAATGTCCTCGACTTTTTGTGCATAGCCCATAGTGCCCGGCAGCACAAACAGCAGCACTAGTTTTAGTTTGTTTGCCATAAGGTAGCAATTTTGGTTCAGTTTTACGGGGGCGCCAAATAATGCACAGCCCCATGTTAAGAATACAATTCGTTTTGAAAAAGGTTTTCTGACAGTGTCGCTAATTTTTCAAAATGCCCAAGGAAAATTTTCGGGCACTACGCTTGTCATAAAATCAGTATAAATTTAAACCCCTTTTTGTCTGATTCTAACACGATTTGTGTTTTTTTTGACGATTTTTTTTAGCTTGTTGTTGGCTACAATTCGTTATAGAAGGGAATGCTTTGCATTGGGGAAATGGAACCTGAATTGAAGTCAATCTGGTATCCAAGCAGGGATATTCCGTTTGTAATAAGCAAATACTTTGCCTTTAAAGTAAGGTTGTAATGTGCTATTTGCTCAACTGTGGATTGTGTAAGTTGTACCGTGGTTGCTTTACACTCCACCAAAACTAAGGGGCTTCCGACCCTGTCGCAAACAAGAATATCGGTTCTGCGCGCTCCCACGGCATTTTTATGCCCTTTCTCAATTTGGATTAGTGCAGCCGGATAGGATTTATGATCAACCAAAAAGCCCACCATGTGCTGGCGCACCCATTCCTCGGGGGTAAGTGCCACCCACGTTTTTCGGATAGAATCGAAAATATAGTTCCGATTGTTCTCCGTTTTAATTTTTGGGGAAATGGGGGGAAGGTTTAGGGGGTGCATGGGGATTGGTAAATTAAATGATTGTAAAGACGCAGCATGCTGCGTCTTTACAAAAATGTAGAGGGTGTCTAAAAAGTCCAAAAAGCACGTCATTGCAAGAAGGAACGACGATGTAAACTTCTGATTATCAAGTAAAATAGATTACTATGTTGCATTCGCGATGACAAACCGGGAACTTTTTAGACAGCCCCTACAGGGTTTCAAAATATGGATTATTAAAATTCTAATAATTAAACAGTTCCTCTAACGACAATTCCTTCACAACGCCCAATTTCGAAAGGGTTTTCATGTCCAGTGCAGCTTTGTTTCCCTGCACAAGGAACGAATATTTTTTCCCTGTGATATTTTCGTCAAAGAATTTCCTGAACGTATCAAGGTCGGTGGTTTGCATTTCATCATAGACATTTTTATTCAGGTCGTAATCAATGCCGCGTTTGATATTGCGTCGATATGTCCAGAAAATGTTTTTGCGCACCGTGCGACTGGTTTCAATTTGCTTCATAATAGATTCTTTGGCTCCTGCGAACTGCTTTTCAGCACTTGGCATGTTGTTCATAAGATCAACCATGGCGTCGGTGGCAATTTTTATTTTGTCGGGTTGTGTGCCAACAAAGGCAAAAGTGTAGTGCGATTCCTCGGGAACATTGGGAACACTGAACTGTGCCCATGCCGAGTATGCCAAAGCCCTTGCTTCACGCATTTCCTGGAATACGATTGATGACAGTCCGCTACCATAAAACTCGTTAAATAAACGGATTTTTGGGAACAGCGAAGCGTCAAATTTTTGTCCTTTCGATATCAGTACAATGCTTGCCTGCACCATATCAAAGTTTGTAATGAAAACCTCGTTTTGTTTGGTTTCCCGTTCGGCATACTCCATTTTAGCGGGTGTTGGTAAAAACTCATCGGCCAATTTGCGTTTCTGGTTCAACAACTGGGCTATTTCGGTCACATTTTTCTGGCCATAATAGAACACTTCGTGGTTGTATTTGTACAGGTTTTTGATAATATCTGTCAACTCCTCGGGGTTGATTTCAGCCAGCTCTTTGTTGCTTAAAATATCGGTGGCAGCTGATTTTGGCCCATACTTGCCATAATTGAACAAACCATCCCACAAGATATTGTCTTTGTTTTGCTTTTTGTTCATTCGCATGCGGATCAGGCCTTTAACGTATTCGTTGTAAGCATCCTGGTCGGGTTTTACGTTCAAAAGGATGTGCTCTAAAAGTTCAATTCCGGCAACAAGGTTATCCTCAAGGCCCGACATGTACACATACGATTCATCGGCTGAGGTTTGGACACCAAACGAAAGGCCATTTTTGAACAATTCCTGCTGTAGCTGCGCTGGCGAATATTTATCGGTTCCCAGATAAGGCAAATAGTTTACGGCCACCTCTAATTTCTTATTGTGATCCTTGCCCATAGGCAAAAGGTAATACAGTTCAAATAAGGGGTTTACTGTATTTTTGATATAGTTGACCTTGATTCCATTCGATAGCTGGGATGTTTCAATCGACTGTTTGAAATCAACAAACACCGGCTCGATTTTTTTTGATGGTTCTGCCAATAGCGCAGTCAAAAATTCCGATTGTTTACTGCGGTCGATATTGATAGCGGTAATTTCAGGCTTTTCCACTTTAACCACCTTCTCGTTTTTCCCGGTGCGTTTAAACACGGCTACATAATTGTCTTTGAACGTGTTATTGGCAAATTTTACCAGATCTTCTTTGGTAACTTTCTCCAGTTCATCGTAGAACGCCAGGTAGTCGCTCCAATCCATACCATCGGTGAAGGCCGACACAAACATGTGTGCCCGCCCGTTTGACTCCAATGCACGCAATGTTCTCAATTTAAGGTTGTTTATGGCGGCTGTCATCATCCAGTCTTCAAACTCACCTTTTTTAATTTTCTCAATTTCACCCAACAACAGATCCTTTATTTCTTCGAGGGTTTGTCCTTGTTTTGGATATCCATAGAAAATAAGGAAGCCGTATTCTTTCATAAAACTGCTGCCGGCACCTGCACGCAATACTTTTTGCGCTTGCACCAGGTTAAGGTCAATTAAGCCTGCTTTATTGTTGCTAAGGATTTGTTCAATCAGTGTAGCGTATTTCCGGTCTTGCGATTTCATTCCGCCCATGCGGTAGCCCATTTGCATAAATTCATTTTTGGGTCCAAAAACTTCAGCGGTCACCGGGCTTTTGATTTCGTCAGCGGGTTTATGTTTTACGGGTTCTACCATGGAGCGCTCGAACTGTCCAAAATGTTTGTCAATCAAGGCAACGGTTTCTTCAAAATCGAGGTCGCCAGACATACAAATGGCCATATTGTTAGGTACATAATATTTGTTAAAATAGTTATGAATGTTTACCATTGACGGGTTTTTAAGGTGTTCGGGCTTTCCAATGGTGGTTTGGGTTCCGTAAACGTGGTTTGGAAACAGGTTGGCCATAAAGGTGTAATAGGCTTGACGGTCGTCGTTGTCTTGTCCCATGTTAAACTCCTCATAAACAGTTTCCAACTCGGTGTGGAACAGGCGGAGAACAAGTTGCCCGAAACGGCTTTTTTCAATCTTTAGCCATTTTTCCAATTCGTTGCTGGGGATATCGTTCATGTAAACGGTGCGCTCGTTTGATGTATAAGCGTTTGTTCCTTTGGCACCTATTCCCTTAATCAGCTTGTCGTATTCATTGGCAGCCACTAATTTTGAGGCTTCTTGCGATACGCTGTCGATTTTTCGGTAAATGGCCTTCTTTTCATCGGGGTTGTCCGTAGCTTTGTGTTGCTCGAACAGATCAGAAATCTGGCTTAACAACACTTTTTCGTTTTCCCAATCGAGGGCTCCAATTTCGTTCGAGCCTTTAAACATCATGTGCTCCAGATAGTGGGCAAGGCCTGTTGTTTCTGTGGGATCGTAGCTGGAACCAGCTTTAACAGCAATGTAAGTCTGAATGCGGGGTTCGTCCTTGTTCACGGAGAGATAAATTTTCAATCCGTTTTTCAGGGTATAGATCCTTACTCCATAAGGATCGTTGTTTACTTGCTCGTAAACGTAACCGTTTTTGTCTTTTTGTGTCTTGACTTCGTACTTCGATTTTGTACACTGTGCCACAAAAATGGACAACACCAAGAACACTAGAGTTGATTTGTTTAGCATAGGGTTGTTTTTAGTTAAAGATTTGTTAATGACTTTACAAATTTACAATCTTTTGTCAAACCAAGGCTGTTTGATTTCAATTTTGACTAAAAAAGTTCTGCTCCCTCTTTTACTATGTTGCAAAGAGTTACAAACAACCAGACTATAAAAGGAGGGATTTAGCTGACAGCCTTCATTACCCGGAACTCTTCATTATTGAATTTTTGGGAGTTATCGCGAAAAAAGGAGGGGGTGACGCCGGTAAATTTTTTAAACGCCGTGTTAAATGATGCTTTGGAATTGAAACCCACAGTTTGGGCAATCCCTTCAATTGTAAGGTTTGAAAACTCCTTACTCAGCAACATTTTCCGAGTCTCGCGAATGCGATATTCGTTAATAAAATTGTTGAAATTGGTTTTAAAATGCTCGTTAATAATTTGCGAGAGATAATTCCGGTTCGAATTTAGTTTTCTTGCAAGGTCGGTAATTGTAAGGCTATCAATCAGAAAACTTTTGTCTTTTTCCATAGCAACCATAAGGTTATGCAACAGTTCGGCCCTATGCTCTGGTGAAAGTGAACTTTCTGGTTCCTTTGTTTCTGTGTCCACCAGGGTCATAGTTTGTGAAATCAACCGCTGTTCATTTTCCATATCGCTTTTGGCCAATTTTATATTTTGCTGTACCAAAGCCAGATATGATTTTCTTTTCTGTATGTAGAGCACAATAAACACAACCGTTGAAACGAACACCATAAATGCAATTAACAGGACAAACTGAATTCGGCGCTTCTCGCTTTTGAGTTGCAAATCGCTGATTTCTAGTTTCTGTTGAAGATTCTGTAGCATTACTTCTTTTTTCTCGGTTTCGTACCGTGTTTGAATTTCTGTTATTTGCTCGTTTATTTTTAAGCTGAAAACAGAGTCCTTTAATTGGACGTATTTATCGAAAAAATGGGAAGCCTGGCCATAATTTCTCATGGCATAAAAGGTACTGGCCAACACTAAATAGCTTTCGGCAACATATATCACTGGCTTGTCTATGTCTTTTATTTCCAATGCCTTGCGAGCCGATTCAATGGCTTTATGGTTTTGTCCATCTAGCGCGTATTGTTTGCATAGGTTTGAGTAACAAACAAAAGTTCCTAATCGGTAATTTGTTTGCTCGTAAAGTTTTAAAGCCTCATGCAACAGTTCAATAACAGCCGGCAAGTTTTCCTTTGATTTTAACGAGGCTGTCTTGTTCACCAATGCCGAGGCCAACGTGTTTTTATTTCCAATCAAACGACTGATTTCTATTGATTTATCGAAGTATGCAATGGCTTTTACAGAATCGAACATGTTGGAATAAACCAGCCCCAGGTTGTTAAAGGCATTGGCCATATCCTCTTTGGAATCAACCCGTTCATAAATTTGTGTTGCAAAAGTAAGGTTGTAGAGAGCCTCCTTCAGGTTCCGTTGCTCCCAATAGAAGATTCCAATGTTAAAGTAGGCGTTGGCCCGATTTAGTTCGTGGGAAGTATTATCCAGGAGAGAAATAACATTTTGGAAATTAATTATGGCTTCAGTGTAGTTGCCCAGGGATTTATTTACCAACCCAAGATTGTTAAAAACCTTTGCTGAGAGAAGTGTATCGCGACTATTGCGCAAACAATCTGACGCTCTGGCATAAGAAGTCAGAGCGCTATCGTACCTGCCATAATAATAATGGGTTACCCCTAGATTGATAAAACACTTGGCAGCAAGCAACGAATCGGAAACAGCCAAAAAAAGCGGAACGCACTTCTGATAGCAAACAAACGAACTGTCATACTCGGCATAGTGGTCAAAAATCTGCGCTTTAGTATATAATAAATTGGCTAACAGCCGCTTACTTTCCTCTCTTTCTGCCAACTCAACACCCAGACTACAACATTCCAATGCTTTCGATTTGTTGGTTGGATAGAGTTTTTGGGCGTTTAAGAGCAATTCATCAGCTGAAAGCCCTTGATTATTGGCCTGCAAGGCTATCAGGCAGGGAAATAACATGAAACGCCCATGCCGACAACCGATTTTTCGACACACAAGAGCATGATTAAA
>JBBISE010000188.1:0-6313 GCA_037441445.1 Salinivirgaceae bacterium | reverse complement strand
TAATCCCCAAATTTACTATCTTTTTTAATATGTTTTATGTGCATACCCCAGTTTTTTAATTAGGAGTTACACCCAAAAGGGAATCAATTATTACACTAATAGCAAGGCTATCAAACGGACATCATTCTATTACAGAAAAGTACCAAACATTACGCCTCCATCTTTTGGAACTATACTCAGGAACAGGCAATATGCACTATTCGCACTTCAGTTACACTGTATAACTCGAAAAACAAAGGTAGCTACGGATTTTATGTTTGTCATTACACATCACGGATTTTTTTAATAAAATCTTCCCACTCAGGATGACAAATGATGCTGCATAACGACATTCTTTTCTGAAATTTCTAAATCTATTGAATTCAAAAGTACGCCAAATTGTTGTAGAATTAGTATTTTTGCAGGAATAAGTTCAATTTGCGTTTTATGAAAATTCTACTCTTGGGTTCCGGCGGCCGCGAACACGCCCTTGCAAAAAAAATAAAACAGAGCATACGTACAAAACAACTGTATATTGCCCCGGGAAATGCTGGAACAGCTCAGGAAGGCACCAATGTTGACATCAATCCCAACGACTTCGAGAAAGTAGGTAAATTTTGTATCGAAAATCAAATTTCGATGGTGGTTGTTGGCCCCGAAGAACCCTTGGTAAAAGGCATTTTCGATTATTTTCAATCCAATAGGGAACTGTCAGCCATTCCGGTAATTGGCCCGTCGAAAGAGGGTGCCCGACTTGAAGGCTCGAAACAGTTTGCCAAAGAATTTATGGAAAAATACGCCATTCCAACAGCACGCTACATTTCAGTTACAAAGAAAAACCTCTCCGAGGGAGAAAAATTCCTTGAAGCTGTATCTGCCCCATACGTATTGAAAGCTGACGGACTGGCTGCCGGTAAAGGAGTTATCATTACATGCGATTTGTCGGAAGCAAAAACGATGTTGATAGAAATGCTGGGTGGAATGTTTGGCGAAGCAGGCAACGCGGTGGTTATCGAGGAATTTTTGCAGGGAATTGAAGTTTCCTATTTCGTGCTGACCGATGGAAAATCGTTCCTTCTGTTGCCCGAAGCCAAAGATTACAAGCGCATAGGCAATGGCGACACCGGCCCCAACACCGGAGGGATGGGTTCCGTTTCGCCGGTTCCGTTTTGCGACCATACGTTTACAGAAAAAGTTATCAGCCAGGTAATTGAACCAACTGTTCGCGGACTGGAACAGGAAAATATTGTATATAAAGGGTTCATCTTTATGGGATTAATGAATGTTGGCGGAAACCCCTTTGTTATTGAATACAACTGCCGTATGGGCGATCCTGAAACACAATCCGTTATGTCAAGAATTGACAACGACCTGATTGAATTGTTCACTTCCACTTGGGAACAGAAATTATCTAATATTACGCTGAAAACCAACCCACAAACCGCAGTTACCGTGGTTGTTGCCAGTCAGGGGTATCCCGGAAATTATTCCAAAGGGGAAGTCATTAATGGACTAGATGCAATAACAGAGAGTATGGTTTTTCACGCGGGTACAAAACTGGCAGACAATCAAATAATTAGCAACGGCGGACGAGTTTTAACTATTACATCGCTGGGCGGAAGTATTGAAGCTGCACGGGACAAATCGTACAAAAGCATCGAGAAAATTGAATGGAAATCGAAATATTTCCGCATCGACATTGGTAACGACCTGAAAAATTTCACCCTATGATCATACGGCTTTTTAAAGGCGTTTTGCCATCGAAACTTTTCCTGATTTTGTTTTTAGCTATTTTAGGCTGGGCACCACTTTTTATTTGGAATACGGCGGTTAACCAGGATTTTACCCTTCCCTACTTCGTTAATTATTTTATTTGGGTTAATACCCTGTGGCCCTGGTCTGTAGCAACAACCATGTTGGTTTTAACCAGCCTACAGGCAATTTATATCATCCAAATAAATTTCAAGTATATTTTGATTGACCAGCGAACCTATTTGCCCGCCCTTATTTTTGGTCTGATGAGCCTGTTTTTGGTCACCTCGCCCAATGCTATCGCTCTGTTGATGACCAATTTAGTGGCATTGGCCTGTTTTGATATTCTTTTCGCCAATTCGGGGTTAAAAATCAGCGTTAAGGCCATGTTTAACATGGGATTACTCCTTGCACTTGGTTCCATGTTTTTATGGCAGGCTGCATTTCTAATTCCTTTGTTTTGGGTACTGACATTTGTTGTATATCAGTTTAATATCCGGGGATTGCTTGCATCGGTTGTTGGTTTTTTCACCATTTGGTTGCTTTTCTTTTATGGCTTGTACCTATTTTCAGAAATCGATCCGTTTGTGGGACGTGTAACGGTTCTATACCACAATGTTAAGTTTCTTACTGACTTGCGATTCAATTCGTTATTGCCCGTATTGACCTCGTCAGTGCTACTGTTTTTGGGGTTTCTTGTTTCCCTTTTCTCGTTGGGGAACAAAAAAATTATTACCAGAAAATTCTATTTCTCTCTCTTTCTTTTGGTTACAGCAATTACAGTGGCAACGCTTCTTGTGCCCCGTATTCCGTTCGAATTTCTTTATGTTGTGGTCGCTCCCCTGTCATTCATGGCCTCGGGTTACCTTTTGCAAAGCCGCGTTAAATGGATTCCCGACCTGGTGTTATTGATATTTTTTGCAGGAATAGCCTTGTTTTGGATTGACAAGATCAGGGGAATTCTGTCATGATTTGTCTGTTGTCAACCTCAACCAATCCCTATTTTAATCTGGCCACCGAGGAATATTTGCTAAAGAACCGGAGCGAGGATATTTGCTTTCTGTACATCAACACTCCTGTTATTGTTGTGGGAAAGCACCAGAATGCTGTATCAGAGGCAAACATGGCATTCTCAATGGAACACAATGTTCCGGTATTACGCCGGATTTCAGGCGGAGGAGCCGTGTACCACGACGAAGGGAACCTGAATTTCTGTTTTATTACCAACGGAAAACAAGGAGAACTTGTCGATTTCCGCCGATACACCCAGCCCGTAGTTCAATTTTTGGCCACCTTGGGTCTCGAAGTGGAATATTCAGGCTCCAACAACCTGACTGTCAACGGTAAAAAAATATCAGGCAATGCCATGCATGTGTATAAAAACCGTGTTTTGCACCACGGAACACTGCTTTTTAACACCAACCTTGACAACCTTGTGCAATCGCTTAAACCTGTCAATCCGGTTTATTCCGATAAATCAGTAAAATCAAAACCCTGGGCGGTGGCCAATATCAGCCAGCTGGCATCCCTCGACTTCAATATCCAAACCTTTGCTAATCGTTTTTTATATTTTTTGATTGACGAACAGAGTGCAAAACCCGCAAGCCTGTCAGTTACGGAAATGCTGGAAATAAGCTCCTTATCGTTGCATAAGTACGAGATATGGGAGTGGACTTATGGATATTTTACCGAATACTATCTTGAAAAGCAAATTGAATTACCAGGGGATACGGTTTATCTCCGGTTAAAAGTCGTTAAAGGAGAAATTGGTGCGGTTGAAGCCGTTACAAATAACAACAATTCATTAATTTCCAGCGCATTTTCCAGCATTCTGCAAAATTCAAGGCATTGCCCCGTACAGCTCTACTCGAAATTCAGACAAAGTCCACGGTTTCTTAATTTAACCGACAAGGAAATTCAAAACATTGTAAAACAGCTATTCTAATCATGTCAGCCATTGAACTTGTCAAAACTGCCGATGGCAGTTATACCCTTTTCGTTCCAGATTTGGGCGAACATTACCACTCAATGAACGGGGCATTGCAAGAAAGCAACCATGTTTTTATTGGGCATGGGTTACTGCATTTTATTGAAAAAAATCCAGCTGCACACAAAATACGAATTTTTGAAATGGGTTTCGGCACTGGTTTAAATGCTCTGTTGGCAGTGAAAGTTGGTTTGGAATTTGGTTTAACAATAGAATATACCTCGGTTGAAAAATTTCCTGTTTCGATGGAGACGGCCCAGAAACTATGCTATGGTAACCTCTTTGTCAACAAGTCTCTAAGCCTTTATTTTCAAAAACTTCACCAGGCACCCTGGGGAGAAAAAACGAGCATAGGCAACTTTACATTACAAAAAATCCATTCCGATTTGGTTAATTTTGAACCAGAAACCACATTCAACGTCATCTTTTTCGATGCCTTTGCCCCCGATGTTCAACCCCGGCTTTGGACTTTGGACATCTTTTCAAAAATCTATTCTGCCACGGACACCGGAGGTGTTCTGACCACCTATTCAGCCAAGGGCGAAGTCCGCCGCAACCTGATTGCAGCCGGCTTCACCATTGAAAAACTCCAGGGTCCTCCGGGAAAAAGGCACATGCTTAGGGGTATTAAAACATGATATTGTGAATTCGCTGGTTGGTAATCTGACAAAAAAAGGGAATCGCAATACTAATATGTTGTCAATAGAATCGTTTTTTCGCGTTGCTTAGCTGATGTGCAACTTTGGATAACAATTTGTAAGAACACCCCATTCTTTTTAAACATATTTCCAAAATTGCAATGATAGCCAAAAGTAAAAAGTTTTTCTTACTTTTGACAAGTTTATCAGGAATTTTAAATTCTATTTCTTTTCGGCCAATAATTGGTTTTTGGGGTTGGCTGAAAGAACTCAAAGAGAACATTAAAAGGCTAAATTCATGAACATTACGCTAAAAATATGGCGTCAAAAGAACGCTAAAGCCAAAGGCAAATTTGAAACATACTCGCTTGGGAATGTTTCAACCGAAATGTCATTTCTGGAAATGATTGATTACCTGAACAGTCATTTGGTTGAACAGGGCGAAGAACCCGTTGCCTTTGAAAGCGATTGCCGCGAAGGTATTTGTGGTTGCTGCGGTTTATTCATCAATGGCAGGCCTCATGGCCGATTGGGAAAAACCACTACGTGCGAATTGTACATGCGCGAATTTAAAGATGGCGACACTATTACCGTAGAACCCTGGCGCGCGGGTGCTTTTCCTGTTATCAAAGATTTAATGGTTGATCGTCAGGCATTCGAGAAAATTATGCAAGCTGGCGGGTTTATTACCGTCAACGCAGGAGCTGCCCAGGATGCCAACATTGTTCGTGTTCCCAAAGATGACTTCGACGAAGCCTTTGATGCTGCCTCGTGCATTGGCTGTGGTGCCTGTGTTGCAGCCTGCAAGAATGCTTCAGCCATGCTGTTCGTTTCGGCCAAAGTATCGCATTTAGCGTTGCTTCCTCAAGGTAAACCCGAAGCGGCTCGCAGAGCCAAGGCCATGGTTGCCAAAATGGATGAACTCGGATTTGGAAATTGCACTAACACAGGGTCTTGCGAAGCGGAATGCCCGAAAGGAATCAAAATTACAAACATTGCCCGCTTAAACCGGGAATTTCTAATGGCAAAATTCAGTGAATAGATTACCACTTTATACAAAAACTACAACAAACAAATATTCAACAATTATGAAACATTCCTACATCCCTTTCTTTGCGGTGGCATTGTTCGCAATGTTATTATCGGGCTGTCGACCAAACACAGGTACGACAGTGAAAAAATGTTCGCAGAACCATACCATTCAGGCAACCTATTACTATCAAACAGCTGCCGAGAATGCGGCTTTATACCACCAAGGATTCAACATTGCCAAAATGCGCGTTGACCAGATTGCGTCACAAAAGTTCGGGAAACAAGCAGCAGTTGTTCTTGATATCGATGAAACAGTGCTGGACAACTCCTTTTTTCAGGTCGAATCTATATTAAAAGGTGAACCGTACTCTCAGGAACGCTGGGAAGAATGGGTAAAAACCGAAGTAGCTAAGCCCGTCCCGGGAGGCGTTGAATTTATTAACTATGTATTAAGCAAAGGATTGGCCGTTATTTATGTAACTAACCGTCGGGAAAGTGTTCGGGAGCACACAATTAGAAATATGACTGCTGTAGGTTTTCCCGAATTGCCCTCTGAAAACTACTTTTTTAGGAGTAATGAATCAGATAAAACGGCAAGAAGAAACAAAGTTGCAGAAAAGTATGATATTCAACTTCTTATGGGCGACAACCTTTCTGATTTCAGTAATGTTTTCGACGACCGAACCACAAACAATGGGATTGATGCAGTTGAGGCGTATAAAAGTGAATTTGGTATGCGGTACATTGTATTTCCAAACCCTACTTACGGCGACTGGCAGAAACCAGCATTAACAGTAAAAGACAGTTGTACTGACAAAGTTATGCTGGAACGGTTGCGTCATTAATAAAAAACAGGAATTATCCAATAGCAAAAAAGGGGCTGTCTAAAAAGACTAGACAGTCCTTTTTTTTTGTTAAAAAAAAT
>JBBISE010000187.1:0-6341 GCA_037441445.1 Salinivirgaceae bacterium | reverse complement strand
TTAAATCAAAGCAAGATTGTTTTAACCAACAACCTTATGAAACTTGACAAGTAATGGCATATTTCAATGTTGATGTTCTTTAACGTTGAGAAAAGTGTAAAAACATTACACCCATGACAATGGGAGGTAATAACTGCGGATTCATGATAGGAAAAGTCGTTCTAAATTTGTAAGTTTGCACTGCTATTTCAATACAGCATAAACAACCGCTGAGTACTATGCAATCAAGAAAACGAATACTTATACTTGCCCCGCACACCGACGACGGAGAATTTGGATGCGGTGGGACAATTAGTAAATACATTGAAAACGGGGCCGAGGTTTTTTACGCCGCCTTTTCTTGTGCTGAAGATTCTGTTCCAGAGGGCTTGCCTAAAAATATACTGGAGATTGAAGTGAAAAAGGCTACTGCGGCACTGGGTATTAAGCCTGAGAATCTCTACATTTACAAATATCCGGTACGAAAGCTATCTTACCACCGACAAGAGATTCTTGAGGATATGGTTGTGCTAAACCGGGAACTAAAACCCGATCTGGTATTTACACCATCGAAACACGATGTCCATCAGGATCACCACACCGTTACACTAGAAGCAATGCGTGCATTCAAATTCACCTCCTTGTTGGGCTATGAATTACCCTGGAATAATTATGTGTTTGAAACCACTTGTTTTGTACACCTTGAAGAGCGACATCTGCATAAAAAATTGGAGTCGTTGAAGTGTTACCGTTCCCAAATTGGTCGTAAATACGCCAACGAGGAATATATAAAGGGCCTTGCCCTGACCCGTGGCGTGCAGGTTGGCGGGCACTTTGCCGAAACTTTTAATGTGTTGCGATGGATAATAACATAAAATATAACACAGCACGTTCTATTCCCATCAACAGACCCGATATACCAAATTTATCGTTTGAAAAATATTCAAGAGGCAACGATAATATCCATGATTTTGAACAAGGTGTTCTGAGAGAGCTCGGTGGCAAAGGGGAATTTTTAATGACTTCTTCTGGAAAAATGAGTCTCTATCTTCTTTTCCGGGAATTAAATTTGAAAGGGAACATCATAACAGCACCGCTGACTTGCACTATGGCCTTTGCACCCATTATCCCAAGCGGATTGCAATTAAAATTTGTTGATATAGATCCATTTACTTTTGTACTTGACGAAAAAGAGGTAGAAATAGCCATTGACGAGAATACAAAAGCAATTTTGGCTGTCCATTTAGGGGGTTTCTCAGCCGATCTGATAAAACTACGCAAGCTTGCCGACGAAAATAACATTCTGCTTATCGAGGATTGTGCCCAAGCGTTTGGTTCTACTTATTGTGATAAAAAACTGGGAACCTTTGGCCATTATTCTTGTTTTAGTTTTGCAAAAAACATGTGGTTGGCTGGAGGAGGTGGATTATATTCCGAAAACACTACCGTAATTTCTACTATCAGAAGCTACCAGAAAACACTTCCTGAAGTTACTGAAAACCTGATAAAATATCGTTTCGAAAGGGACACCCTGGAGTCGAAACGTGGCATCGATATTGAAGCAGATCAGGAGTATTACAATAAATTTTACCTGACTGCTAAAAATGCTAATATTGGTATTGATTATACCACCTATTTTGAAAAACCGGATGTAAAAAGCAGGCCGTCGGGTTTACAAGCAGCAATTTTACTTGAACAATTAAAAAACATTGATAAGCGTAACCATAAAAGGATATGTAATGCAAATTCTGTAATAAACGAGTTACAAGAAGTTCTCCAGTTTCAACTATTCAAAGACGGACAATCGACATATAGCAAATTGTATTGCATGTTTAAAGAGCCCATACCCAATAAAAAGGTAATTCAAGAACTGGTTGAAATGGGAATTGATGCTAAGCACCTGACCAAATCGCACGGGATCCACCTACAAGAGCGTTTTGATATTCACCCCAACTTTCAAGAATTTAAAACTTCTGGTATTCTAAACCAATACAAGAAAGTTCATGATAGGATATTTGCTTTGCCCATATCCTCTGCGTCAACCCAAAACGAAATAAGACATATTGTTTCATCCATAAAGATTTTCGCCATGAGACATTGGAAAGAAAAAGCTATAAATCATTTCAACAAAGAGCATTTGGCAAAAGAGGAAAATAGAAGTGCGGGAATGTGGCCGAATAAAGAAGGTCAACAAATTCGCTTTAAAGCACTTGCGGAAATTGCACCATTGGATGGTTGCTCGGTTCTTGATGTTGGTTGTGGTCTGGGGGATTTTTATTACTTTTTAAGGGAGAATAACATTGTATTAAAATCATACACCGGGATTGAGATTCACCCTGAGATAGTGCGATTAGCCAAAGAGAAAAATCCTGAAGTCGATATTCTTCACCTAGATATACTTGAAAACCAATTTTCTGACAATCAATTTGACTATACCTTTGCCTCTGGCTTATTCAATTTTGCAATAGACGATTGGTTTGCAAGAACTGAAACAATATTACAAGAATTGTTCAGGATTAGCAAGTACGGCGTTAGTGTAAACTTCTTGCGATGGAGAGATGCGGATATGAATCCAGTTTCAGCCTATGTTAAATTTGAGGAATTGGCAAAATTGATAGGAATACTTACAAACAATTTTTGCCTCCGTGCTGATTATAAGAAAAACGATTTTACGGTTTATATTTTAAAAAGGCAGCTAAACGGCTAATATATTAGGTTTAATAAGAACAACTTTTAATGCATGCGATTATGAAGATGGTATTTTGGGGTTATAACAACTACGGCGAAGTTGTGTTAGATTATTTTTTAAGAAAAGGGTACAACATTCCGCTAATTATTACCCCAACAGCAAATCGAGAGAAAATCAAAAGCTTAAGCAAAATTGTTGATAAAGGTGTTATTGTCATATCTATTACAGAACATACACCTGAAGAAATAATAGAGCTTGTAAAAAATGTTAAACCAGATGTTATGTTGTCCTGTTCTTTTAAACACAAGATTCCGTCAGAATTACTTTGTATTAATGGAAAAAAAATAATAAATATTCACGGAGCCCTTCTTCCAGAATATCGAGGGGCAAACATGTTAAACTGGTTAATAATAAAAGGGCAAGAAAAAACAGGCGTAACTTTGCATTACATGGATGCTGAACTTGACGCCGGGGATATTCTTGCTGAAATTAGCTATCCAATTCTTTTTGAGGATGATGCCAATAGTTTAAAAAAGCGGATGTATCAAAAAACGCTGGAATTATTTGACAATTGTTGGAACGAAATTGTTAATAATCGGATTACACCGATAAAACAAGATCACACTAAGGCATACTATTATCCAGGACGTAAACCATCAGACGGTTTAATAAATTGGCATAGCAATGCCATTGACGTGTACAATCTTGTTCGGGCGTTGGTACAGCCTTTTCCAGGTGCTTTTACTTTTTATAATGGGAAGAAAGTGATCATTGAACGGGCAGAAATTATCTATGACAATAGAGTGCATTTCAAATCTGGAAGGATTGTTGAAGTTGGTGATAATTTCATAGTAGCCACGACGCTGTATAACAAGATTAAAATAAACAGAATACTGGATGCTGAAGCTCCGGAAAATACTGTTTCATTCACCACCTTCAAGAAAGACACCTTTTTTTCAAATGAATAAAATAATACTTACTGCCATTGGTTGTCCGGGCGGACCATCCATAATACAGGCATTGCGCGACGATCCTGATATTTACATTATTGGTACCGATGTTCGTGAACAGATGGTAAGCCGCTATCTGGTGGATGAATTTTACCAGGTACCCCCGGGGAAAAATGACGAATTCATTCCATCAATGCTCGATTTAGTAAAAAAAACGGGAACAAATGTTATTTTGCCACTGGCTACTTTTGAACTATTGGCACTGTCGAAACATATTGACAAATTTGAGGCTCTTGGTTGTAAAGTTTGCGTTTCGGATTACGATTCGTTGCTGGTTGCAAACGACCGTTCTCTTTTATATAGAAGATTTGATGCTTTAGGTTTTGTTCCCAGGCACCGTATTTTAAATAGCGGTCAGCACCTGCAAACATTGGCCACGGAACTTGGATTTCCATCTTCGAAGGTTGTTGTAAAGCCGTTTATTAGTCATGGGAGCATCGGTTTACGAATTATTGACAACGAAGTTGACTTATTTAATCAATACAGAAATCACAAGCCAAATAATATGACTATTCCTATGGATTTGGCGGAAATGATCTTTTCAAACAGAGAGTTTGACGACCTTCTCTTATCGGAATATTTACCCGGAAAAGAATTTGGTATAGACATGCTGGTAGATCCTGTTAGTCATGAAATTATTACTTTCATTGCACGTGATAATGGCGAGGTTTTTCATTCCGAAATATCAAATGGTAAAATTATTATTGATGAAGACCTTTTCGAAATAGCCAAAATTGTCATCGCCAATTTACCATTGTCCTATACGGTAAACATCGATTTCAAACTAGATGCATCTGGTAAACCAAAAATTTTAGAAATAAACCCCCGCTTGCCGGCAACTTGTTTTCTAGCCTATTCGGCAGGAATAAATTTTCCATTATATTCTATTTACTTAGCTCTTGGAAAAGAAATTCCCAAAATCTCGTTACAAACGGATCGACGGATCTTTTCGTATCGCGGTTTTTTTGTTGTAAATGATGAAGGTGAAATTCAGAACAAAGCATTATAATGCTGAAGGTACTAATTATAGCTTATGATTTTCCACCATATGTTTCGGTCGGGGGATTGCGGCCATATGGTTGGTTTCAGGATCTAAGTAAGTTTGGCATCTATCCAATTGTTGTTACAAGGCAGTGGGACCACTGCCAAGGCAAACAAACCGATTATATTTCTCCCGGAATATCCGACAAGATAATATTTGATTGTTCAGAGCACGGTATAATTGTCAAATCTCCATTTAAACCACACATTGGCAACAAGTTACTTTTAAAGTATGGCGATACAAGATTCAAAGCATTGCGAAAAATATTTTCTGCTTTTTTCGAAATTGGCCAATTCCTTTTACCTGTAGGTAATAAATATGTGCTGTACCGTACAGCAAAGCAATTTCTTGAAAATGAGTCTGTTGATGCTATAATTGCCACAGGAGATCCATTCATTCTTTTCCGTTACGCTTCGAAATTATCATCTCAATTCAAAATACCCTGGATAGCCGATTTTCGTGATCCCTGGTCTAAAACCGATTTGCACAGAAAAGGATTTGTACAAAAGAAATTTGAATACTATTTTGAAAAAAAACTCACCTCTGACGCACACAGAATTATCACAGTTTCTGAAATAATGTTCCGGCAAATCGCAACCAACCAACCAGAAAAACTCAACGTAATCGAAAATGGCTTTAACGAGAATCTGATTGTGCAAACCAAAGAAGTAAAACAAACCTCTGAATGCATGACTATTTCATTGGTAGGTTCGGTTTACAAGCATCACCCAATAGAACACTTTTTGAATAATTTACACCAATTTCTTATCGATAACCACCATATACAGCTCCAATTGAGATTTTATGGTTTGAATATTCAAAAGGAGCTACAAAGCTATATATCAAAAAAATGCCCGTCACTTATCCATCGAACGGTTTTTATTCAAAAACTTCCAAATGCGGAACTTTTAATTGAATTAGCAAAGACAAACATTCTATTACTTTTTAATGCTTATGCAACATCTGGTACAAAAATCTATGAATACATTGCTTTAAAAAGGAGAATCTTGTTTTGTTTTAGTAACGATGCGTACGCAAAGCAACTGTATGATCAACATTATCGGTTGAAAGTAGGGGCAGAAGACAATCTTAACGTTCAAGCTGAAATGATTACCGCCACCAATTCCGGAATCGTTGTGCGTGATGCACAACACCTGCTGGTAGTGCTTAAAGAGTTGTGGGACGAGTTTCAGGCAAAGGGTTACATTGAGTGTAATTCGCACGGGATTGAATACTATTCGCGCCGCCACCAGACAGAAAAGTTAGCTACTCTTATTAAAAAGGTGGTTGAAGAGTACAGACAGAAAAAGGGCTAATTGTTCTTGTTCGGGTTGGGAAAGTTCCTAAAAGTCAAATAAGTTGTAATCGTACTTAAAACTTTTCCGGGGTATGCACATGTCACATACTCTTAATTAGTTTATATTCAACAGGAACATGTACGACTCCTTGTTCAACCAATCTTTGAAAAAGAAGTCCTCTGCTTTTTGATTTTCTTCTGTTATGTCTGAATGTGTACTCGTCCAGATAGTAAGATAGGTATTGTTCTCCAACATAGTTTTGATGAGCGCCAAGTAACCGTCTTTTAAGTAATGAAGCTATCCTGTGAACATTTGGCAATATC
>JBBISE010000186.1:0-6368 GCA_037441445.1 Salinivirgaceae bacterium | reverse complement strand
AAACTACGAATACTGCAGATGCCAGAAAATATGGGGTTGGTGGGGTGGATACGGCTATGCCGATATTTCTGCTTTCTCAAAAGCATTTACCAGGGAATTCGGTATCGCACCAGCCGATTTCAGGGCAAATAAGGCAATGGTACTGAATACCCACGTCGATTATCATACCAATGAGGAAAATACAATTATTACAACATTAAAACCGAAGATCATTGTTGTTCCAGATAAAAAAGTGTGCTCTCTTCATTTTATTGGCGAATACGGCTCGGAGGATTATGGGAAAATGTGGGATAAACTTGCCGGTTTTGCCTTAAAAAACAAGCTAATAGGCTGGCACCCCGATGTGTTTTCTATCTACTACGACGACCCTTATGTCATAGACAAAAACGTATGTTCTGCCGATTTATGTATTGCAACAACAAAACCATTTACCGCAGAAGAGGGCATAAGGTACAGAACCATTAAGGGCTCGAAGTACATTGTTTTCCGCTATAAAGGCCCCTATGAAAACCTTTGGAAATTGTATGATAGAATTTATCACGACTGGATTTTATCATCAGAATACAAGCTCAGCGATTCACCGGCAATAGAGAAATATTTGAATTTCCAGGATAAGACTAAACCACAGAACCTTTTGACAGAAGTTTATATTCCAATAGAATGAAACGTAAAGGCCAATCGATAGATGATTGTTTTTCTGTTAGTTAAAAATGTGGGTGACAATTTATGTGGGTTGAAATAGTACCTAAGTCCGAATCCGAAATAATATAATCAGTATCATATAATGGGGCTGTTTCAGGGATATCATTTTTATGTTGCCACGCCATGTTATTGTAAAATTCTAACTAACAAAAAAATACACAAGTTGAGAACTGGGCTATTCTGGTTCAATTTGTGCCACCGATTTCGGTCGTTCTGTACCTGAGTTCTGGCTAAAAATGTGCTGTTTATTTAACATTGGAATAAAGCCAGTCGAAAAAACGATTCGTTTTATACCTCATTGAAAGATCACGGTAAAACAAATATATTGCAAGAGAAAAGCAACATGGCAAACACACTTGATCACATGAATCTGGAACAGATTATTAATCTACACAGCAATCAATTGAGCAACCGTCTAATAGGCAACATACTCAATATTAACCCTAATTCACGGTAAATGCGGATAGGCGATGGTAATCCGGAAAGATTCGTAACTTTGACGAAAATTAAGGTTATGGACTCCAAACCAGCACTTCTTTCGCTCACCCCTGAAGTAATTCGGGATAAAATATCCCAACATGGTCTGCCGAAATTCGCAGTTAACCAGATTTGCGAATGGATATATAAAAAGCGAGCCACCAGCTTCGATGATATGACCAACATATCGAAAAAACACAGGGAACTTTTAGCACAGAGATTTGTTGTGGGGTTTACTCCTCCAGCCATGTTCCAGACATCAAAGGACGGTACCATAAAGTACCTGTTTAAAACCTCGAAAGATCTTGGAATAGAAGCCGTTTTCATTCCCGAGGACGATAGGGCAACACTTTGTATTTCGTCGCAGGTGGGTTGTAAATTTAACTGTTCCTTTTGCTTGACCGGAAAACAGGGCTTTCAAGCCAACTTAACCGCAGCCGAAATTCTGAATCAAATCTATAGCTTACCCCAATTCGATCAAATAACCAACATTGTTTTTATGGGCATGGGCGAACCATTTGACAATCTTGAAGAAGTGCTTAGTGCCTGTGCCGTCTTAACCAGTGACTGGGGATTAGCGTGGAGTCCCCGTAGGATAACCGTTTCAACCGTAGGGATACTGGATAAACTTCCCCGTTTTTTGGAAGAAACGCAATGCCATCTGGCCATTTCTTTGCACTCCCCCTTTAGTGAAGATCGCGAAAAACTAATGCCCGTACAAAAGGCCAGCAAGATTGAATCAGTTTTGCAACTACTTCGTCAACACGATTGGCGCGGACAACGACGCCTTTCATTCGAATATATTATGTTCGACGGGATAAACGATACTCCGCAACACCTGAAAGGATTAACAACCATGCTAAAAGGAATCTTTTGCAGAATAAATTTAATCCGGTACCATGAAATACCCCAGTTGCCTTACAAAACATCTACAAATGAACGTATGGTTCAATTCAGGGACACGCTGACAGATAATAACATTATTGCCACAATTCGTCGTTCAAGAGGCCAGGACATCTCCGCTGCTTGCGGTATGTTGTATTTTGAAAACAAAACTTAGATGTCCAGTTTGCAATGATTTTGAAAAAATTTTAGGCAATCAAATAAGTAGCTTTGTCAAAAAAAAATAAGATCTCATCACAAACACGTACAACAAAATTTTGTATTTTGCTGTAAATCCATTACTTTAACGCAAAATTTCAGTTTCTGTGGTACCAATTAGATACAAATCATTTATTATTGTTGTTGGGGTTAGCTGTTTGTCGCTGCAACTTTTTCCCCAGCAATCCTTCCAATTTGTGCCTGACACACTAAACAAACTTCTTGTACTCGAACAAAATACCCTTGTGCTGAGGATACCGCAAGGTGCTGAATTTGACATTGAAGGTTATAATGAGGTTTACCACCCCGAATTAAAGGAGTTTCTCTTTGTAGGAAACATTCAGAAAGGGAAGTTTAATGTGAGCTTCAAATCTACTGATGGAAACGAGATTCAGGGTTTGTTGATTGTTAATCAGGAATATATATCTAATAAGCTAAAAATTCTAGGTATTTCCCTCTTATTGAGTTTTATAGTTCTTATCTATTTTGGGTTCAGGTTTCGGTTTGCCTACGAACGAAAAAAGCTTAAATCATTACTGTAC
Organism: Salinivirgaceae bacterium; assembly: GCA_037441445.1. GTDB lineage: Bacteria > Bacteroidota > Bacteroidia > Bacteroidales > Salinivirgaceae > JAAYQU01. The sequence continues at coordinate 3,546 of JBBISE010000186.1, read as the reverse complement.
GATAAGACAGAGGCATTTATAAAAGAGCAGGAGCGGCTTGAAAAGGCTCTAGCCCAAAAATCAAATGTGGAAGTTTCTGACGAAAGCAGACAGAAGAATAAAGGCATTAGGTTCAAAATGGTCACAGTATTGTTCAGCAATATTGTTGGTTTTTCAAAGCTCACAGAGCAAGATAAGGCTGAGAAACTTATTGACGATTTGGATAAATTTTACTTTCATTTCGACAATACGGTGAAGAGTCTCAATATAAAGAAAATAAAGACCATAGGCGATACCTATGTTTGCGCAGGCGGAATTCCAAAGAAAAACAGAACAAACCCCATTGAGGTTGTACTTGCAGCGTTTGAAATGCAACAATTCATGCTGCACCTAAAAAGTAAGTACCCTGCCGAAGATGAGAAAATTTGGGGATTAAGAATAGGCATTCACACAGGGCCTGTTTTTGCACAGTTCGATAATGTAAAAAGTCAAAAATATGATATATGGGGCGAAACTGTTAATATTGCCAATAGGGTAGAGGCCACCGGTGAAATGGGACGGGTCAATATTTCAGGAAGCACCTATGAGCTTGTCCGTGATTATTTTCTATGTCAATATTACGGTAAACTGCCGGTCAAATATAGAGGAGACGCCGACTTATACGTTATTGAAGGATTTCGCCCTCTATTGTCTGTTGGAAGCAAAGGATTGGTTCCCAATAAAATATTCCAAATAAAACTGGCCTTCATTCGTTTCGATGACCTTGAAGAAGAGGTTTTGGATAAGTTAGAGAGGGAATTGCCTAAGAACATGCACTACCACAACCTAAAGCACACTATAGATGTTGTAAACCAGGTTGAAATTATTGCAAGACGCGAGGAGGTTTGCGAAGAAGAGATGCTTTTGCTTAAAACCGCAGCCCTATTCCACGATGTTGGTTTTACTCAGGGTTACAAAGATCACGAACTGCTGGGCATTAAAATTGCCAGAGAATTGCTTCCCCGTTTTAACTATTCGGACGATCAAATTGAGAAAATCTGCGATTTGATTTTTGCTACCCGAATGCCTCCCAACCCCCAAAATAAATTGGAGGAAATTATGTGTGATGCCGATTTGGATTATCTGGGAAGAGTTGATTTCGTACCAGTATCCGACATGTTGTTTAGAGAACTTGTTGAACATGAGGCCATAGATGATGATATTGAAAAGTGGAATAATATGCAAATCGAGTTTATTTCCGGACACCAATATTTTACCCAAACAGCGAAATTATTACGCGATGTAAATAAACAAAAACAGTTAGAAAATATTCGTAACTTAGCAAACTAATATCAAGCAAAACATTACAAGGAACAAGATATGGACATTGATAAAAAATTCGTTGTTGTACCATGGGATTTTTCAGCAGAATCGGAGCACTCCCTATCCCATGCCATTCAACTTGCGCGTGTTATGGGAAATGGAATTATGTTACTGCACATAATCCATGAGAAAAAGGGCTGGTTTCGTTCTGTGAAAGGAATATCACACGGTCAGGAAGCGGAGCTGCGGGGTAAAATGGAAAGTAAGGCCAAGGAAATTCAAGAGCAAAACAACCTTGAAACACGGGTTATATTAAAACAGGGCGATGTAGCAAAACTGGCACCCGAAGAAATAAAAGGAGCCAATGCCAATTTGGTAATCATGCCTTTCCATTTTAAATTTGGTTCAAAAGTACTCAAGGGTGTGGACTTTATAAAAGCCATTAAAGAAACAATTGTTCCGTTTATTGTTGTAAAAAAACCACCACGTCACAAATATTACAAAGAACTTGTTGTTCCTATTGATCACGATAAAAAGTACAAGGAAACAATAGCTTGGATAATATATCTTGCCCACTATTACCGGTGTAACGTTAATATTATCAAGCCATTCATTACTGATGATTTTATGAAAAAAGACATGGCCAACAACATCTATTTTACGAAAAAGATGCTCGATAAACAGAATATAATATACGGTATAAAAACAGCTAAGAAAAAGCAATCGTTTAAATCGGAGATTTTCAGGTTCACCGAGCTCATTGATGCTGACCTAATAGTGATGATGGCAAAACAATATAGAAAATGGATTGACAACGACGAAAAACTTCCACTGGACACGCCAATTATGATCGTACCCCCACGTAGTGACCTAATCAAATACGGTTCATTCTCCTAACGGGGATTGTTAAAATGCCGTAATTGGAACTGTTTCACAGCACGATGTAAAAAATGGTTGTGAAACAGTTTTTTTATGCCACTTGATTCCGTAAAATGTATTACTTTTGTGCATCAATCAATTTAAAACAACAACCATGGAAGAAAATATTGAATGGGGTAAACTTGGATTTGGATACTATCCAACCGAATACAATATTCGTTGCTATTATCGTAACGGGGAATGGGGCGAACTTGAAGTTTCGAGCTCGGAATACATACCAATGCATATGGCTGCCACAGCCCTGCATTATGGACAAGAGGCCTTTGAGGGCTTAAAAGCCTATAGGGGAAAGGACGGAAAAATAAGACTATTCCGCTGGGATGAAAATGCAAAACGTATGCAACACTCAGCACGCGGTGTTCTTATGGCCGAAGTGCCTTCTGAACTCTTCCGTGATGCCATTATTAAAGCAGTTAAACTCAATGAACGTTTTATACCACCCTATGGTACCGGCGCATCATTATACATCAGACCCATGCTAATTGGATCAGGAGCCGAAGTTGGGGTGCGTCCAGCAAAAGAATACCTCTTTGCCGTATTTGTAACACCTGTTGGCCCTTATTTTAAAGAAGGCTTTAACCCGGTAAAAATAGCCATAGTCAGGGATAGCGACCGCGCTGCCCCACTGGGCACAGGAACATTTAAAGTTGGTGGCAACTATGCAGCCAGTTTAAGAGGGGTAATGAAAGCCCATGACACAGGCTATAGTTCTCCAATGTATCTCGATTCATGCGAAAAACAATACATTGACGAGATAGGGGCAGCAAACTTTTTTGCGATAAAAGACAACACGTATATCACACCGAAGTCAACCTCCATCTTGCCCTCAATAACCAACATGAGCCTCATTGATTTAGCCCATGACCTTGGGTTGAAAGTGGAGCGACGTCCGGTGCATATTGATGAATTGAATTCCTTTGAGGAAGTCGGAGCCTGTGGTACAGCAGCCGTCATTTCACCAATTGGCGAAATTAATGATATTGATAAAGGTGTACTATACAAATTCTGTAAGGACGGACGACCAGGGCCAATTTCAACAAAACTATATGAAACCCTAGTAGGGATTCAAAATGGCGAATTACCCGACAAGCACAACTGGGTAACTATTATAGAATAGGCAATACTTCACAGATAGAAATAAAAACCTAAGCCTTTTCTAAGGTTTAGGTTTTTTGTTTAAAACCATCTACCATTATTCATCGTGTTGGTTTTATTTATTGAAAAACAGGCATATAAGAAAATAGACAAAGAAATATTTAAAAAAAGTCACAAAATATTTGGACAAATAAAAAAAAGGTTCTACTTTTGCACCCGCTTTGAGAGAGA
>JBBISE010000185.1:0-6395 GCA_037441445.1 Salinivirgaceae bacterium | reverse complement strand
CTAAAGTACAAATTCTATTGTAAAAACGGATCAGTATCTAGAATTTTATAAAATCACTGTCATTGGGCATGTCTCCTAAATCGTCGAGCCGAAAATCAATGCCTTTGGTTTTGGCATTAGTTGTTTTCTTTACGGGAGCCGTTGTATTCGGATTCAGTTTAGGTGATGTTTTGGGTTGTGCTGAGATAAACGGTTTCTTTACGGTTGTTTTTGAAGAGTTGTATGACGGTGATACGTTTTTTTTGTGTTCCTTTTTGGTGTTATCCAAATCAAAAAACGCGATAACTTCTTTCAGTTGCTCGGCCCGTATTTGCAAATCTTCGGCTACTTTGCTAATGATTTCGCCCGTCCCGGTATTTTCCTGGGTTATTTGGTTCAGGTGTTGGATGGCATTATTAACCTGATTTGCCCCGGTTTCCTGTTCAATGCTTGCTGTGGCAATTTCCTGCAAAAGCGAGGTTGTTTTTTCAATATCCGGTAAAATTTCAAGCAATTTGTTTGTGGCCTCCTCTGTAACGGTTAAACTTTTTTTCGACAGCACGTTTATTTCGTTGGCGGCTTCCTGACTTCGTTCTGCCAGTTTCCTTACCTCGGCAGCGACAACGGCAAAACCTTTACCATATTCACCGGCACGAGCGGCTTCAACGGCAGCATTCAGGGCAAGGATGCTTGTTTGTCGGGCTATTTCGTTAACCACGCCAATTTTTGCCACAATTTCCTTTACCGATTTCATGCTTTCCTGCGACGATTCGGCTACAATACGAAGGCCTTTGGTGGCGGAAACGGAGATTTTCTCCGTCTGTTGCGCGTTTTGGTTGTTTTGCTGTATGTTTGCCACCATTTGTTCCATGGATGCCGACGCTTCTTCCGAGTTACTAGCCTGTGTTGCCGAACCCTCGGAAAGTTTTTGCGAAGAACGGCTGAGCTCGTCGCTGGTTTGTTGCACGCCGGAAGCACTTTCTACAATCGATTCTACAATTTGGCGGAGCTGAACGGTCATCTTCCTCAAATCGGTAATCAGCTTCGACAGCTCATCGTTGGTCGTGATTGCGTAATCGACTTTTAGTCTGCCGTTCGACAAATCAGTTATTACAGTCGATGCAAAAGAGACCGAACTGTTGATGGATCGGATTATAAAGAAAGTGACAATGATGCTGACAACAACAACCAAAAGTCCCCCAAGGATGATGAAAATCCTGAAAAAACGGTTCGATTGCATAATAACGTTGTTTGCTTCGACTCCTTCTAATTGCTTTTCTGAGGTTATTTTGTGCAGGTTTTCGAGAATCTGGGTCGTTGTTGTCATAATAACACCCTGGTTGTCAACCAACGATTCCACTTCGGCCATAACCATAAAATCGTTGTAGCTGTCAAAATCAGAAAGCATGTTCATGACTTCGACCTGGGCAGGAAAAAGCTTTGCAGTGATCAAATCTACTGACGTAGCATAAATTTCTTTCTGTTCTGTTGTCCAGTTTTCAGATAGTCGCCGGATTTCCTCATCAATGGTGGGAAAATCAGTCGAATGTAACGATTTAAGCCTCAATTTGTCGGGCGTATCGCTGTGTTTTTCAATAAAAACCCAGTTTTTTATTAACAATTTCGATTCCGATATGAGATTAAACAAATCAATTAGTTTCGATACCGAGGGAATGTTTTGCTCAGACTGTTGAGCGTTTATTTGAGCATTTTGGTTTAAAATTAGCAGTGTAGCTCCTGATGTTAGGATAAAAAGGATGATTAACAACCCAAATCCTAATTGAAGTTTACGGGCAATAGAGATGTTTAAACGCATGGTTGCTATTTTTGGTTGGTTTGGTACTGAAAAATAAGGAAATTTACTGTTAAAAACAAACTAACCAAAGAAAATGTTCATTTAACCCAATTTGTTGTCCGAAAGTGGATGACTGCTATTATTTTTGTTCGGGAAACTTGTACTTCGATTCGTCTTCCTCTTCGCTTAGCATTTTGGATATTTTTGCAATGAGGTGTGCCGAAATAGGCGAAAGAAAAATAAGAATATGGAAAACAATGATTGATTTCAGCAGAACCACCCGGTTGAAATACATCAGATTAATGGCAATAATAAGGAGCATAAGCGCATAGGAAGTAACTTTGGTAACCAAATGGGTGCGAGCCAGGAGGTTGTCAAAGCGGAGGATACCAAAAGCAGCAATCAATATGGCTATGGCACTTAGCATCACAAGTATGGAAACGGTTATCTCAATCATTTTCATGCAGTTTTTTTTGCAGGTAACGGGCCATTATCATCGACCCGAATACCAGAATAAAAGAAATAATTACCAACACGTCAAACAAGACGATTTCCTTCGAGTATAAGACATCGCAAAGGATTATAGCGGCAATAATACCGGCAATTTGATCCAATGCCACTATACGGTCAGGAAGGGTTGGCCCGCGAAAGATTCTGATTAGAGGAAAAAGCAAACTAACAGCCATAATAAACATTGCTATCATGAGGGTGTTTTCGAGTATCTGTCCGGTATTTATTAAAAGTATCATATTATGCATTTTTTGGCTCGAATACTTTATTTAGTAGATTTTCCAAACGCCCGGCTGTTTCGTAAAATTTACCGATGTCGTTTTTGTGCAGTAAATGGACGGAAATGGTTTGTCTATCTTCCAGTAAATCGACACTTAACGAACCGGGGGTCATGCTAACCATGTTGAAAAAGAGCAGGATATTCCACCGGTTGTTGTTTTTTACGGTATATTCGAGCAAATGTCCGTCATCGCCCCGATACCCTTTGACAATGAGTTTCCCAACTATAAAACCCGACTCCAGGATTTTATAACAAAAATAAAGAAAAAGCAGGGCAAGGTAGAAACCTTTTTTGCCGTATTTTGCTGAAGCAGAAAGAGTTTGTTTTATAATCATACCTGTGCGTGCTTATTTATCAACCTTGCTTCAATGTGTTGTTTATGAGTTTATTATGTTTTTCTATAAGAACATCGATAATAATTAACAAGACTATGCGCATTTTGTTCATTTTGGTGTTTTTACCTTACTACAAAACTTAATTTTGCACGTCGCATTCTTTTTCTTCTAATTATCAGCGGCCCCTATTGCAGCGACTGAAACCTGAGTTCCTTCTATTTCAAGTATTGTATGCAGGCACGCCTCGATGGTTGACCCTGTGGTAATTACATCATCGACCACCAAAACATGCTTGTATTGCAATTTTTCGGGGGTTGCCACTTCAAAAATATTTTCCACATTTTTCCATCGATCGAATTTGCTTTTCTTTGTTTGAGTAGAAGTGGCCACTGTTCTCCGCACTGAAGTAGTGTCAATTGGCTTTCCCATGGCCTTTCCAATACCCATGGCAATCCACCCGGCCTGGTTGTAGCCGCGCTTTTTTTGTCGTTTTGGGTGAAGGGGAATGGGGATTATTACATCAACTTCGCTGAAAACCGAATGTTTTAATTCTAATCCCAATTCATAACCAAGCACATAACCAATTTCCTTCTGTCCATGGTATTTAAGTTTGAATATCATTTGCTGCAACTTGCTTTCCTTGTGGTAAAAACTGTACGCTGTCGCGTATTTTACCTGCACCTTTCCCCAGAAGAGCTGTTCAATCCGGTTTTCCCTTTCTTTGTGGTAGTTGGTGCGGTGCATATGATAAAGGCAGCGCAGGCAAATTTGATCCTCGCCCCGGCTTAACGGTTCGTTACAGCCTGCGCACAAGCGCGGATAAAACAGGTTGAGGATATCCTCGAAAAGGGATATTTTATTGAAGGTTACCATCGTGGGATCACGGCATTTTCAGTGTGTTTGACCCAATATTTTTTGTCTTTAATAAATATGGATATCAGGTCAATCCGGGCTTCTAGGTTAATGTTGTGTTCTTTAATGTATATGTCGGCGGCCTCGACCAACTGTTTTTGTTTGGCTCGGTTCATGCTATCCTCGGGTGTGGAAACTCCACAGGGGGTACGTGTTTTTACTTCCACAAAAACCAGCATATTGTCTTTATTGGCAATAATGTCCACTTCGTATTTTCGACACCGCCAGTTGGTGGCAACAATTTCGAAACCATTGTCAATCAGGAATTTTTGAGCCAGGTTTTCGCCCAGTTTTCCCAATTCGTTGTGATCAGCCATGATAACTAAGGGTTACATTTTTTGTCCCAACTTCGAGTGTTGCCATGGCGCCATGGAGCAGTGGAAGGTTGTAATCGACATGGCCAAAGGGGGAATCATAGCATTGCACGGGAATGTTGTTTTTTGTGGCGTATTTCGACAGTATATTGTTTGTCGTATGGCCAAACGGAACCGTGTTGTCGTTTATTTTGGTAAATTGCCCCGATATCAGCCCTGCAACCTTTCTGAAACGTCCGCCATGGTGGAGATTATTCGCCATACGGTCAATATGATAGAGATATTCGTCAATGTCCTCCAGAAAAAATAGCGTGTTTTTGGTTTCCGTATCAAGAGGAGTTCCTCGCAGAGAGTATAAAACCGACATGTTGCCCCCCAGAATTCTTCCGTTGGCAATTCCGGGAACATCGGTTGCCGACTTTTCCCATGTCAACGGGGTGTATTTACCCATGAGGTAGGATAGCAGCAACCCGAATGCTACGGATGTGTCGCTGTTACGATTAAACGTAATGGGCATTGGGGCGTGCAGGCTTACCAATCCCTGACGAAACAGAGCTATATGCAGTGCTGTAATATCGCTAAAGCCAATTATCCATTTGGGGTTCTTCTTTAAAGGCTCAAAATCAATATTGTCAAGGATCCGGATTGTTCCGTACCCCCCGCGTGCGCACCAAATTGCCCTGACACCGTCATCATTAATAGCGTCTTGTAAATCGGTGGCGCGCTGCTCGTCGGTCCCGCCAAACTGTCCTTCGGTTTTGCTGATGGTTTCTCCATATTCAACACGAAACCCCAGGTTGCGAATCCACTCTGCCGCTGGAAGAATCTCTTCGAGTACCACCGAACGGGCAGTGCAAATAATTCTTATCCTGTCGCCTTGTTTCAAGGGCTGAGGATATAAAAATTCATGGTTTTCTGGTGTCATAGAATTTTTATAAAGTAATTTGGAATGCAATAATACGAAAAGTAATAGAAATAAACATATGCACAAGAACTAAAACCAGTTTTACTTGCAGTCATAGTCATGACAGCACCTTATTTGGGTTCACAAATATTGATTTAGTACACGACCGAAATAAAATATTTGTACTTTTGCAAGACATTCATTTACCCAACGTTAAAAAATGAAAAAGATTCTGTCAATTAGTCTGGTTTTGGTCTCAGTTTATGCCGGATCATTGCTTGCTCAATCGTTCGAACCAACCGGCAAGGCCTCGTTTTATGCCAACAAATTCGAGGGAAAAACAACGGCTTCCGGAGAAAAATACCGTCACGATTTACTGACTGCGGCACACCGTACGCTTCCCCTGGGGACAATGGTCAGGGTCACTAACCTGGCTAATGGCAAGAGTGTTGTTGTTAAAATAAATGACCGGGGGCCTTTTGTTGAAGATCGGATTATTGACGTTTCAAAATCGGCAGCTGCCGGGCTTGATTTTGTCAATGACGGACTGACGGATGTGCGGATTGAATTGGTGATTGAGGAAGAGCAGCCGTTGGATAAATCAGGTGAAGATGTCCAACCGGTGCAACAGACCAATGAAAGCAAAGAATTTATTGATTCAACTGAGCAGAAAACTGAAATACAAGAACCTATTACAATATCAACAACATCTGATACGCAACCCAAAGCGGCACCAGTCCCAATGGTAACATCAACCTATTACCAGATAAAAACCGAAAAGACGGCACCCAAAGGATTTGGTTTACAAATTGCCAGTTACCAGGAGTCGGCCAATTTGCTCGATCGTGCTTCGGTTGTCGAGAAGGAGTTGCAACAAAAAGTCACCATCCAGGTAGTAAATTCGAACGGGAACCGTGTTTACCGGCTTATAGTTGGCGAGTTTGACACCCGCGCCAAAGCCGAATATTTTAAAGATTCGATCAAAAATGTTTATCCGGGATTTGTGGTCACTTTCTAGTTTATCTAAACCAATCTCGTTATCTCCCTCTTGCAGCCTACGCGGCCAAAAACATTCTGTCAGGCATGCATCCAAAATGCCGATGAAAACTTGTTATGAAATTGTGCTGATTTAGCACCTCCATGCATTATCTTGTCTGAAATAAACAGTGCTGCCAAAACGGTAGTAGGGGAATGTATTTGTCTTGCTAAGGACAGACTATTCTCAATGGATAGAAGCAAAACAGCTTAAAAACAAGATATTAAGGATCATTATCCACTAAAAACTTGCTTTTCTTTGTTCTATTTAGTATATTAGCCATTCATTGCCTTTCGCAATTGTGTGCAACCATAACCAAATTACATAAGT
>JBBISE010000184.1:0-6450 GCA_037441445.1 Salinivirgaceae bacterium | reverse complement strand
TTTCTTTACGTTTTTTATACGACAATGTCATTTTGAATAAATATTTTTGTCTATCTTTAGAGGCTCAAATAATGATTACCAACTTTAAAAACATACGAATTATGAAACAATTTTTACTCTCTTTAATCGCAGTAACATTTGCAGGCGCTGTCATGGCTCAGGACTGCAACGAACTTTTCTTCTCGGAATATGTCGAGGGAACTTTTAATAACAAAGCATTGGAGATATACAATCCAACAGCACAACCAATTTCCTTGAACGACTATCAAATGTCCAGATACGATAATGGTTCAACGATTCCAAATTATGTATCTTTCCCTACTGGGACAACAGTACCAGCAAGGGGTGTTTTGGTTGTAGTTCTTGATAAAAGAGATCCAAACGGAACAGGTCAGGAAACTCCTGTGGTTGCTGAGCTTGCAGCATTAGCTGATGTTTGGCTTTGTCCAGTATATACTGTGAACAAAATGATGTATTTCAATGGAAACGATGCCGTTTCGCTGGAAAGAAAATCAAACGGTGCTATGGTCGATATTATTGGTAGAATTGGCGAAAATCCAGGTTATGGATGGAATGATGATGCAGCAAATGGTTATATGATGGGAGATGAGTATTGGAACCCAAACCATTGGACTTATGATAATACTATGGTAAGGAAAAGCACTGTCAAAAAAGGCGTTATAAATAATCCTTCCTTTTTCAATCCTTCTGTGGAATGGGATACTCTTGGAGTTGATATTTTTACCAACCTACGCACACACAGTTGTGCTTGCAATCCCAGTGGTATTGAAGATCAAAACAATAGTCAAAGTTTGTTGTTTTTATATCCCAATCCTACAGATAACGGTGCAATTAATATTCAATCTTCGAAAACAATTCGGAAGATCGAGGTTTTTAATGTTATTGGACAACATATGATTTCAGCTGAGTTTGATGGAAGTATGGGTAAAGTTCAAATGGATTTAAAGGGCTTAAACAATGGTTTATACATTGCCAAAGTGCAATATACCGACAACACCGCAAGCACAAGAAAATTTCAGATTAAGTAATTAATATTAACTTGTTCAAAGGGCTGTCTGAACCGCTGTTTTCGATCTTAGAAATGGTGTTGAACACCGTACGAGACAGAAAACAGGAGCGTGGTCGATAAAAACGATAAGTATGAAGAAAATACTGTTTTCTTTTATTCTGCTCACGATTATTGTGTTGCAAGTTAATGCTCAAGCAGGAAAAATAACAGGAACCGTTAAAGATGCAAGTCTCGGAGAGACATTAATTGGTGCAACAGTTCAGCTGAAAGGCACCACGTCCGGTACGGTTACCGATATTGACGGAAACTTTGTGCTTGATGCGCCTTTTGGGTCGGCTGTTTTGGTTATTTCGTATATCGGTTTCACGACCACTGAGGTATCGGTTAATGTTTCAAGAAATACACCCAGAGTCATTGTTTCCCTTAAAAGTGTTATACTTGACGAAGTTGTAATTGTTGCAGATATTGCAAAGGCCAGAGAAACACCGATTGCTTATTCTAATATTCTTCCAGCAAAACTTGAAGAAGAATTAGCAGGAAGGGATATTCCAATGGTATTAAATACAACGCCAGGTGTGTATGCCACTCAACAAGGTGGTGGCGATGGTGACGCTCGTATTACCATTCGTGGTTTTAATCAACGTAATATTGCCATAATGTTAGATGGAGTACCCGTTAACGACATGGAAAATGGTTGGGTTTATTGGAGTAATTGGTTTGGTTTGGATGTTATTCAGCGACAAATGCAGGTGCAAAGAGGTCTTGGGGCTTCACGACTTGGGATTCCTTCTGTTGGCGGTACAATAAATATCTTGACCCAAGGAATTGATAATAAGCCAATGGGGACTATTAAGCAAGAAATAACCGATTTTGGATATTATAGGACATCATTTGGAGCATCCAGTGGAAGGATAGGCGACTGGGGTTTTACCGTTGCCGGGAGTTATAAATGGGGTAGTGGGTGGTTTGATGCTTCTGAAACGAAAGGTTTTTTTTACTATTTAAAAGCCGAACGACGGATAGGAAATCACATTATTAGTTTTACGGGATATGGAGCTCCTCAAGAACATGCACAGAGATCTTATAAGTTTTCAGCTGGTATGATTGACAGTACATATGCTGCTGACGTTGCTGGTATGGAATTTACGCTTGCAGATACTGCATATTTTACTCTAAGAACGCCATCAGGCGAAGGAAGATATTCGTCCTTTAATTTGGGAAGAAAATATAATCAACATTGGGGTTATCTCCGACGTTGGACAATTGATGATAATGGCTATTATGTTGGTGCAAATGAGGAAAAGTTGAATGAAAAGATGAACTATTACCATAAACCCCAATTCAATATTAAGGACACATGGAGGGTCAATGATAAAATATTTATTTCGAATCTAGCCTATTTATCTTTGGGCAATGGTGGTGGAACAGGTCTAAAAGGTTCCAATCCTCGACAAACGCCAGATGGGCAAATTGATTTTCAATTCATTTATGATAATCATAGAAAATTTATTGGTGACGGTGGGTTATATCAAGGAACCAATCATCTTTACTCAAGTATCAATAATCACAAGTGGCTCGGATATTTAGGCCATGTGGAGTATGAACCCAACGACTCATGGAATTTAAGTGGGGGGCTTGATTTAAGAACTTATCGCGGAGAACATTATCGTGAACTTTATGATCTTATCGGGGGTGATATGTATATTGAACCAATTCTTACCGGGCAATATAACAATCAAGATAATAGTCGTCTCAAGAAGGTAGGGGATAAAATTTATTACAACAATGATGGTTTGGTTCGTTGGTACGGAACTTTTATGCAGGCAGAATACAAAAACCCAATTTGGAGTGGATTTTTAAGTGGTTCGCTTTCAAATACTCGCTATAAAAGGATTGATTACTTTGCACCATATATGATTGGTGACGAAGTAATTGAATTTAGGCAAAGCGCTCAAGATCCTTTTACTTGGATTTCGCAAAGAGTGATGTATGAAGGGCAAGCGTTTTATATAGGCCATCCAGATGTAACGCAACCTAACAAAGAATCTCCATGGAAAAGTTTTTTGGGTTATACTCTCAAAGCGGGGTTTAATTACAATTTGTCCGAAAGGGTGAATATATTTATTAACGCTGGCAACCTATCAAAGGCACCTCGTTTCCGTAATGTCTTTGCAGGAAATACAAACAACGTTCCAAAGAATTTGAAGAATGAAGTTGTGTACGCTGTTGAACTGGGTTCAGGATATGCAAGTTCAAAATTTAGCGCAAACCTAAATACATATTACACATCCTGGGTAAACAAACCACTTGATTTTACACCAAGTACTCAAAATCCCAACAATACAGAGGAGCGTATATATTTGAATATCACAGGAGTAAGTGCTCGTCATATGGGTGTCGAGCTCGATTTTATCTATAAGCCTATTCGCTCAATCGAAATCCAAGGAATTCTATCTTTGGGCGACTGGATTTATAATACAGCTGACTCAGTTGGATACGTTGACGATGCCGGATTACCTGTACCTAATGCGAGCGCCATAAATTACGATGCTAAAGGTGTATATGTTGGTGATGCCGCCCAAACCCAAATAGGGGGATCTTTCAGATACAATTATAATAAAGATTTATATGTTCAAGCTAGGGTAACGTATTTCGGACGACACTACTCCAATTTCGAGCCAAGTGATTTGGTAGTAAAAACAAATAATGATGGCACAATTCAGGACAATAGAGGAAGGCAATCTTGGTTGACACCCTCATATACCTTGGTTGATTTATCTGCTGGATACACCTTCAAACTTTCCGGAAAGATTAAAGCATCGATTGTTGGAAATGTGTTAAACCTTTTTGATACTCTTTATATTACCGATGCGCAGAATAATGATCAGTATGGGCAATTGCCAGATAGAAATTTTGACGCCAGGTCTGCAACAGTTTTTATGGGAATGGGCAGACGATACGTTTTAGCTATGCGTGTATTCTTTTAACTAAAAAACAATCTAAATATGAAACTCATACTATTTTCAATACTTATTGTTGTCCTAAGCGCAACACTAAAAGCCCAACCCGTAGGCTACTACAACGGCACCGAAGGAAAAACTGGCGAGGAGCTGAAAGCTGCCCTGCACAATATCATTGACGACCATTTGGCATGGGAATACAGCTACAGCAAGAACGTGTTTGCCCTCAGCGACCGCGATCCGGCCACACCGGGGAACGTGTTGCTGGTCTATACCGGACGCTCCGAGCCTTGGAACAATTACGGAACCGGCAGCAATCAAATTACCCGCGAACATGTTTGGGCTAAATCGCACGGTAATTTTGGCATAACCAAGCCTACCGGTTCTGACTACCATAGCCTGAAACCAGCCGATGGATCGGTGAATGTCGATCGTAGCAACAAGGACTTTGACATCTGTCAGGGCGTTGCTGGCGCGCAACAGCACAGCGAGGCCACCGAATGTTATTTTACTCCCGATGCCTGGGAACCCCGCGATGCAGTAAAAGGCGACATTGCCCGTATTATTTTTTATATGGCCACGCGTTACGAAGGTGGGCAGGGCGAAATTGATCTGGAAGTGTCAAATACCCTTAATAATTCGCCTCAACCCCTTCATGGAAAACTTTCAGCCTTATATCAGTGGAACTCGACTGACCTTCCAGATGCTTTTGAGATGAACCGCAATAATGTTATAAGCACCTATCAGAAAAACCGCAACCCCTACATAGACAACCCAAACTGGGTGCAAATGATTTGGGGCGAAATGCCTGCCGATCCCATTGCCATTGGAAACATGCAACAATCTGTTGAAATTGTAACCCCATCGACTCCGGTTACTATAACTGCTACAGCACAAGGTACAGGAACCATAACAACTACGTTGAAATGGGGAACAACCTATTCGAGCCTGACTAATTCCATTCCCATGACCGTGTCATCTGGTACTTACAGTGCCACTATACCTGCCCAACCGGGGAATACGGATGTTTACCTTAAAGTCGAGGCTACAAACGGAATAAATACCTGTTCTTCAGTAATATACAGCTATCGGGTACAGCCTACGTTTGCGGGTACCATTACCCCCATTTCTCAAATACAGGGACAAACATCAGCAACTCCTTTTCTGAACCAGGTTGTTACAGTTTCAGGGGTTGTTACAGGCAATTACGGTCAGGGCTATTTCGTTCAGGACGCTGCACAGGCATGGAGTGGATTGTACATTTACGATATTGGAAGAAATCCCGAAATTGGGGATAGTGTTATTGTGACTGGCAAAGTTGTAGAGTACTACGAATTAACAGAGATGACGGAAGTATCACATTTTCAGATTGTAGAACGCAACAAACCCCTTCCTGCTCCCATTGTATTTCAGGCAGGAAACGATCGGGAACCCTACGAATCGGTATTGGTCCGCATTGTTAATGGACAGGTTACCAGTGTTGATGAAGGGTACGGTTTATGGAAGATTAACGATGGTACAGGAGATATTATGGTGCATAACACCATGATATACAGTCATACACCTGTTCTTGGACAGTATCATGACATTATTGCCCCTTTAACCTGGGATTTTGGCGAGTGGAAGCTTGAATTACGTTCGGCTGATGATGTTATGGCCGGATCAGACTTGGTTAAACCACTGGTTTCGGAACTGGTAATGACAGCACCGGAATATATCTGGTTGTACTTCAACGAACCCATCAGCGGTGATAATGCCAGCCAATTGAGCAATTATTCGTTCAATACCTCCATTCAGGTTGTCTCGGCAAACCGACATGCTATTCAAACCCATGTTATTATCCTAAGGGTAACTTCTGTTACGGTGGGCGTGCACGAATTGACTGTCCAAAACATTGCCGACCTTTCAGGGAACGTTATGGATCCACAGTCGATATCGTTTTTCTCGCCCTATGTTGACATTGCTGAAGTAGAATCCGAAGGAGGAATTAAAATGTATCCAAACCCAACCATCACCGGCGTCATTACCATGGAAAATACCCGTGAGGTTTTGTCGGTTGACGTTTTTGATTTAACGGGCAGGATATTGCACCACATTGACAACAACGACCGTCTTCAGACGATAGTTATTGGAGGGTTGCCGCATGGAATTTTGGCCGTTGTGTTGCATACTTCCGATGGCCAATCGGTTAAAAAGCAGATTGTTGTACAATAACTAAAATAGTGAGCAAAGAAAAAGGCTGTCCTCCTTGGGATGGCCTTTTTCCTGTTTTGTGCACCCCATAATGCCTACAAAAAAAACAACCACTGATTATCAGTATGTTGTGATTATTTTTACTGATTTTTGGGTGACCCAACGTAAATTTGGGCATGTTTATACGTTCAAAAAGAAATAAAAGCGGCACCCTTAGCCCAACTTGCAACTACCCGTCGTCAAATTCCCGAAAATAGGGGGCTTCGT
>JBBISE010000183.1:0-6567 GCA_037441445.1 Salinivirgaceae bacterium | reverse complement strand
TTTAATCTTTAGAACGAGAAAAATAGTTACTCGAGATGCTTTTGCAACGGTCTCAGAAAGCATAAACGACGTCTATTTCATAACCCATCGTTGTCCTCCGGGGCACGCCATGACTGGCGGCTTGTATGACCCGGAAAAAAATCGCTTCCCCGACAACTATATCCTAAATATTGAGGATAATATATACACCTTCTACTTTACACAACCAGAGGCAAACATAGCTGTTGCCCGAATTTTTATGGTGGACACCGAGAAAAAAACAGCGTCGTTACCGAATTTTTTCTTCACAATCCGGAAGCCGATGTAAACTACCCGGCTTTGGCATAATCTACCGAAATCGCTTTTTTGCGGATAAAGAAATGCGGATTGTGTCTGAAAACATTATGGTTGGTGATGAACAATCCTATTACAACATTGTGCTTGATAATGGAAATGCATTTGCACTACATTCTGCCGCTTTTGATATCAACAACGAACGCATAGCAGACAATGTTTCCTATTCCAGCGAAGAGAACGTTTATTCTTTCTTTTACACAAACTCCAAAAGAACCGAACCATGGTTTGTTCGCATTTATGATGTTTCCGAGAGCGGTTCCATAAACACGGCTGCCACATTCATACTTGGGTTTGATGAAAACAAAACAGCCCGACTACCTCTTCCCAGGTTGTTGACCATAACCAATCTTTTTCATAAGGATGGTTTCCAAATAGTTAAAAAAGAAATAGACTTGTCGCAAGACTATTCAGAAATAGTAGTGAAGGCACCCTAAGAGTTTACCCTGAAAGCCAGCCTTCGTGTTGACGATGGTGGTGGCCACGGTCGCGATTTGGAGGGAACAGAAAGAAGTAATGTTTATACAATCCGGTTAAGAAACACCGCAGGTAGAACTTTGCGTATTTTTAAAGCAACCAGCGAAAACAAGACTTATTTAATTGGACAACTCAGACTATAGATAGGGTAGGCTGAAAAAGTCATCAGGTATTTTTTACACAGCGGTTTTTACAGAAAATAGAAGATTCTTCGCTATCTTTGAGCAATGTAGCCCCGGTGTTTAAATTAAGGTAAAGCATGATTGTAGCGTATGGCACTCTACAAAATAGCAAATAAAATTATTAACGATCCTGTTTACGGGCTTATTCCCATGCCCGGTGGCGTAGCTTTCGATATTGTCAATCATTCGTGGTTTCAGCGTTTACGCCGGATAAGACAGCTAGGGCTTACTCACTTTGTTTACCCGGGAGCCATTCACAGTCGGTTGCAACATACCCTTGGGTGTGTTTACCTTATGCAGCAAGCTCTTGACGTACTCGACGCCAAAGATGTCCCCATATCCCCCGACGAGGCCGAAGGCGCCATTCTGGCCATTCTTTTACACGATATTGGACATGGCCCATTCAGCCATGCGCTCGAAAACCTGCTGGTAGAGGACATGGGACACGAAGACATTTCGCAAATTGCTATTAAAGAATTAAATATACACTACAACGGGGCACTCAACATAGCTTTGGAGATTTTCAACAACCACTACCCAAAACACTTCCTTCACCAAATGGTTTCGTCGCAGTTAGACACCGACAGGCTCGACTATCTGAACCGCGACAGCTTCTTCACCGGTGTAAGCGAAGGTGTTGTTTCATCGGACCGCATAATAAAAATGCTAAACGTATGCAACGACAACCTGGTGGTTGATCAAAAAGGATTGTACAGTACCGAAAAATTTTTAATTGCCAGACGGTTAATGTACTGGCAGGTCTATTTGCACAAAACTGTAATCAGTGCCGAGCAAATATTGAAACACATTATTGAGCGGGCAAAATTCCTTACACAGCAGGGAGAGAAACTGTTTGCCCCTCCAGCGCTCGAATTTTTCCTCAAGGGAACGCGCCGAAAAGATATTCAATCGTTTGACCAGTTTGCCGCCATCGATGACGATGATATACTTTCATCAATAAAAGTATGGGGCACCAACAACGACAAAGTGCTGAGATACCTTTGCCTGTCGTTGCAAAACCGTAAACTGTTCAGGGTCAAATTCAGCAATCAGCCTTTTAGCGAGGAAACACTATGGCGGTTACAGTCACAAGCCGCCAGTTACTTCGGGATAGACCCCGTTGATGCCCGGTTCCTGGTCTATTCCGACACCTTGTCGAACAGCGCCTATCAACCCTTGGACGAAGAAATCCTGATTCTGATGAAAACCGGCGAAGTAAAGAGCATTCTCGATGCCAGCGACATGTTCAACCATGATGTAATGTCGAAAACCGTGTTAAAGTATTATCTTTGTTATCCGAAAGAGCTTGACAGTTAGCCATTAGTCTATGTAAACTATTAATAATAAAGAAACTAACAGAAAACAGTATAAAACACAACGATATGCAATTTAGCGCAGAACAAATAGCACAAGCCCTTGGGGGTACCGTCGAAGGCGATGCCAATGTAACGGTAAACAATGTATCGAAACTTGAGGAAGGACAACCAGGAACCCTTAGTTTCCTAGCTAACCCCAAGTACACCAGGTACATATACGAAACCAATGCCTCCATAGTCATTGTAAATAACGACTTTATCCCCGAGAAACCAATCAGGACAACGCTCATAAAGGTAAAAGACGCTTACATGGCTTTTGCCACCTTGCTAAACATGTATGAACAGGCTAAACCACGTCCGGTTGGAATAGACAAGCAAACGTCCATTCACGAAACCGCCAAACTGGGCCAAAACGTTTTTGTCGGTCCTTTTGCCGTTATCAGCCGAAACGCCCAGATTGCCGACCATGTGCAAATACATGCCCAGGTCTTTGTTGGCCAAAATGTTACCATCGGAAAAGGATCTGTAATCTACCCCGGCGTAAAAATTTACGATAACTGTAAGATTGGCAACGAGGTGACCATTCACGCAGGAACTGTAATCGGTAGCGACGGGTTTGGGTTTGCACCGCGTAACCATCAGGAGTTTCTTAAGGTTCCACAAATAGGAAACGTGGTAATTGAAGATTTTGTTGAAATTGGTGCAAATGTAACCATCGACCGCGCTACTATGGGCAGCACCATCATTCGCGAAGGCGTAAAGCTGGACAACCTCATTCAGGTGGCGCACAATGTAGAAATTGGGGCAAACACCGTAATTGCTGCTCAAACCGGAATCAGTGGTTCTACAAAAGTTGGGCGCGATTGTATGATTGGCGGACAGGTAGGGTTTGCCGGGCATATTGAAATTGCCGACGAAACCAAAATTGGGGCACAGTCGGGTGTAGCCAACAATATTAAAACTAAAGGACAAACCTTGTTGGGCTCGCCGGCAACCGACTATGCTATCCAACGCCGGGCCATGATTTTGACTTCAAAACTGCCCGAAATATGGAATCGGTTGAACAATATTGAGAAGCAAGTGATGTCGGAGGAATAACCACCGGGCTTACCATAAAAAAAAACTGTCCCGTCGGATGACGAGACAGTTTTTTTATTTCAGTAACGCTGTTAGTCGTTCAGACTGTAGCGCTTCATTGCTGTTACTTTTACACCAGCGGCATTCTTAGCCAGATATTCGCGAACGGTAACTTTGCCTTCTTTCACAAACTCTTGGTTTAAAAGGGTACTTTCCTGATAGAATTTTACCAAACGGCCTTGTGCGATTTTTTCCAGCATGTTATCGGGTTTTCCTTCAAGACGTGCTTTTTCGCGGGCAATTTCCAATTCTTTTTCAATTACCTCGGCAGGAACGTCGTCTTTGTCAATTGCCACGGGCGACATAGCAGCGGTTTGCATAGCTACGTCTTTGGCAATGGCTTCGGCTACGTTACCGTCGAAAGCCAACAGGGCGGCAAGTTTATTTCCCGGGTGGATATAAGCAACGGTTGTTGCACCTTCCGCAGTCTGGAAATAAGACAAGTCAATTTTCTCGCCTATAACACCAACCTGCTCAATAATAGTTTCCTGAACAGTCAGGCTATTCAGTTTAAGAGCTTTCAATGCCTCAATATCTTTTGGCTTGTTGGCCAATGCCAAATCAAGGATTGATTGGGCAAGTGCAACAAAGTCAGCGTTTTTGGCAACAAAGTCGGTTTCGCAATTCAAGGTAATGATTGCGCCAAATTTTTTGTCATCGCTAACTTTAGCTAAAACGGCACCTTCGTTGGCATCTCTGTCGGCACGTTTTGCGGCAACTAGTTTTCCTTTTTCGCGGATTATTTCTACAGCACGTTCGAAATCACCATTGGCCTCTTCGAGTGCTTTTTTACAATCCATCATCCCGGCTGCGGTCATTTTCCGCAGTTTAGCCACATCAGCAGCTGTTATTGCCATGGTTGTATATTTAGAGTGTTATTATTCTTGTTAGTTGTTGTCCTCTGTGGTGTCATCATCTTCGTCTTCATCATCGAGGTCGATATCTTCGTCGTCAATATCTTCATCATCAATGTCTTCGTCGATGTCTTTGGCTGATACCTGGGCTTTTGGTCCCGATTTTCTTGGGCGGGCTTTGGAAGCTGGTTTTGCATCAGCATCGTCGTCATCCTTTTCGCGTTCTACTTTGCGCTCGCTGAGGCCTTCTTTAATGGCGTCAGAAACAAAATCAAGGATAAGGGAAATTGATTTTGCGGCATCGTCGTTGGCAGGGATTGCGTAGTCAACCAGGTTGGGGTTCGAGTTGGTATCGACGATGGCAAAAACCGGAATGTTCAAACGACGGGCTTCGGCCACAGCGTTTTTCTCTTTTTGAATATCAATGACAAAAAGAGCTGCGGGAAGGCGTGTCAGATCAACGATTGATCCAAGGTTTTTTTCCAACTTCTGGCGTTGGCGCGAAATCTGAAGACGTTCGCGTTTTGACATATAATCCAGCGTGCCGTCTTTCTCCATTTTGTCAATGGAAGACATTTTTTTAACGGCTTTGCGGATGGTTGGGAAGTTTGTCAACATACCACCAAACCAGCGTTCTGTAACGTAAGGCATTCCTAATGCGCCTACTTTCTCCGATACAATTTCTTTGGCTTGTTTCTTGGTGGCGACAAACAAAATCTTTTTACCTGAACGGGCAATGTTGCGCATTGAATTGGCGGCCTCGTCAAGTTTTACAAGTGTTTTGTGCAGGTCAATGATGTGGATCCCGTTTTTCTCCATAAAGATATAGGGAGCCATGTTTGGGTTCCATTTGCGCTTAAGATGCCCGAAATGTGCGCCGGCATCAAGCAGTTGATTGAATGTTAAATTTGCCATGTTTTTTTCTTTCCAAGTTTACGTTCTTCTTCTATGCAACCTGGCGGTAGTCTGCAATGCAGAGTCCGGCTGGTTTAGATACTAAACTTGAGGTTAAACCATTAACGTTTACTGAATTGGAATCTTTTACGTGCTTTGGGTTGTCCGTATTTCTTACGTTCTACAACGCGTGGGTCACGGGTTAAGAATCCATTTGACTTGAGTTTTGGGCGATTTTCGAGTTCGATTTCGCATAATGCCCTTGAGATACCCAGGCGCAATGCTTCGGCTTGTCCTTTAACTCCACCTCCATCAAGGTTTACTTTTACATCGTATTTGCCAGCCAAACCCAGTACCTGGAATGGTTGTTCAACGATGTACTGTAACTGTAGGGTGGGGAAGTACTCTTTGTGGTCGCGGCCATTGATGGTAATTTTACCTGATCCGGCACTCACAAATACCCTTGCAATTGCTGCTTTACGTCTCCCGACTGTGCTAACTTGTTCCATAAAAATTACTTAATTTTCTTTAGATCAATAATTTGCGGATTTTGCGCTTCATGTTTGTGCTCGTTTCCGGCGTAAACATAAAGGTTAGAGAATATCCGACGACCAAGCCTGTTTTTGGGCAACATACCTTTGATGGCGTGTTCTAAAACGGCTGTCGGTTTCTTTGCTAAAAGCATAGATGCTTTTACATCACGTTGTCCTCCTGGATATCCGGTGTAGTGGGTGTACTCTTTTTGTTCCCACTTAGCGCCTGTAAAGCGAACTTTATCGGCGTTAATCACTACTACGTTATCACCACAGTCCACGTGAGGGGTGTAATCTGGCCTGTGTTTGCCGCGTAATACCAAAGCTATTACTGACGCCAAACGCCCTACTGTCTGATTTTCAGCATCTACCAATACCCACTGCTTTTGTACAGTTGCTTTGTTGGCCGATACTGTTTTGTAACTTAACGTACTCACTATTAACCTCCTGTTAATGTTTTACATTTAAAAAAATTTGTGTTAAAAAATTCGGACTGCAAAGATAGATATTTAATTTTGAACCAACAATCTATTGCGCTGGTTTTTAGAAAAAAACTTAAAAAACCTTAGAAGCGCAGGCTTGCTTTCTGTTGAAATGTCGTGATCGAAAATTTCAGGCACTCGCAATGCCTCCATCAGGACAACGGAGTGTATCAGGGTAAGTATTTGCTGTAACCGTGTTAACGCTTTTTTTATGAAGGCAAAAAGCGGATGATTGTATAACTCAAACGCAACGCAATTGAGGTCTCCCGAACGTGAGAGCGGGAAATTAAGTCTTCCGGTATTGTTGTTATTTGTAAAGTTTCACCACGTTGTTGGGTGTAAAGTTTAAGATTTCCCGA
>JBBISE010000182.1:0-6760 GCA_037441445.1 Salinivirgaceae bacterium | reverse complement strand
TTATTCAAATGCAATACACTAAAAAAAAGAGGCTGCCTTTTTAGACATCCTCTTTGACTGATTCTGAATCAATGATTTCATCAATGCATTGAATTTTGCCTTTTTTCGAAATCCAGATTAAGTCCTTTGGTTTCGATGGTTGTTTTTTCGAGAAAAATGAAAACATGTGTTTTATGTTTTAGTATTAGTACGGGACCTTAAAATATACATTCAAAAGTACAGGAATGATTTTACATTATGTGTTTTTGTACAAAGAAAAAATAGAGAAAAAATAGAGCAACAATAACGATTTTTTCTTCGACCGAATAAAAAAAGAGGCGAACCCATACGAAAAACCATAAGAAATTCCTATCTTGTTTGGCTTAAACCAAAAACAGACAATTATGAGCGATATTTTACTCGACTTACCCGGAATATTAGCCAAAAACAAACCTTTTGTATTATGCATAATCACATCGACCGAAGGCTCGGCGCCGCGCAAGGCCGGTTCGAAAATGGTGGTTTTCCCCGATTCAACGCACATGGGCACCATTGGTGGTGGTTCGGTGGAAAAAGAGGCTGTTGAAATTGCCTTGGAAGTGATGAAAAACAAAACGCCGCTTGTAAAGAAAATCGTTCTTGAGGAGGATTTGTCGATGCAATGTGGAGGAACAGTTACCCTCTACTTCGAACCCATAATTCCAAACCCCGATTTGTATATTTTTGGTGCCGGACACGTGGGACGCGAGGTGGGTCGATATGCTTCGGAGATTGGATTTACGGTTCATTTCATTGATTTCAGACCGGATATTTATTCCGAATTCGACAACGCATACGCCGATTGCATTGCCGATGATTTTCTGGCAGCAGCCACGGGCATTGAATTCAAAGAAACTGATTATGTGGTCATTACAACGCCAAAACACGAATTCGACGAGCGACTTTTGCTTATTTTGGCAAAAAAGAAGCTCACCTATCTGGGTATGATTGGAAGTAAACGAAAAGTGGCCGAAGTGAGGAAGAGTGCACTCGAAAGTAAAACTTTGACATTGGAAGAGCTCGACCGGGTGAATATGCCCATTGGAATACCCTTTAACTCGCAGACTCCGAAAGAGATAGCCATTAGCATCATGGCAAAATTGATTGACGTTAAAAACAGTCATTAACAATGATAAAAAACACAATAAAATTCGTTCAAAACGGGAAAATTGTCTGTATTGATTTTACGGACAGCCCGTTTAATCCCTCGACCACAGTTTTAAATTATCTGCGGGCCAATCCGGCCACGCGCGGAACCAAAGAAGGCTGTGCCGAAGGCGATTGCGGGGCGTGCACAGTTGTCCTTGGAGAAATAACCGATGATGGAACCCTCACCTATAAAGCAGTGGACTCGTGTGTAACCTTTCTGGCTTCGTTGCACGGAAAGCAACTGATTACGGTTGAAAACCTGTCGCAAAACCTACCGCAGGGACAGGAAATGCACAAGGTACAGCAATCGCTGGTCGAAGAGCACGGAAGCCAGTGCGGGTTTTGTACGCCGGGCTTTGTCATGACCTCGTTTGCCATGTACAAAAACCGGGCAACACCCGACCGGAAAACCATTGTGGAGTCTATGGCCGGAAACCTTTGCCGCTGCACGGGTTACGAAAGCATTTACCGCGCTACGGAAAAATCGCTCATCAATCCGCAACCCGACCAGTTTGATCAAAACCGCCAGCAGGTTGTCACTATGTTAAGCGAAATCCAAAACCAGTCTCAAACCATTGAAATACTGACAAACAAACAAGCCTATTGGCTGCCTTTTTCTCTTCGCGATGCACTGGAAATAAGGCAAAAACACCCCGATGCCACAATCATAAACGGTTCTACCGATGTGGCAGTGAAGCAAAACAAAACGTTTGTTTTTCCGGTCAAAATCCTCGATCTATCGAAAGTGGCCGAACTAAAAGGCATTAAAGTAGCCAATGAAAAATTTATTCTAGGTGCAGGAACCCTGTTAGAGGAACTAAAACGGTTTGCCGAGAAATCATTTCCGGTACTTATGCCCGTGTTGTCTCATTTTGCGTCGTTGCAAATTCGCAATACGGCAACTCTTGGCGGAAACCTGTGCAACGCTTCGCCTGTGGGCGACCTTATTCCCATGATGTTTGCCCTGAAAGCCACAGCAGTGATTAAAAGCCAAAACGGTGAACGCAAGGTGGGTTTTGAAGAATTTATTACCGGATACAGACAAACCTGCCTCAAACCCAACGAAATGTTGGTAGCCGTAGAAATTGCACCTTTGCAGGGCTCTGAAAAAGTTCGGTTCGAAAAGGTAACGAACCGTCAGCACGTTGATATTTCGACCGTTTCTCTTGCAACACGGATAAAGGTTGATGATAAAAACATGATTTCCGAAATCGTCCTGGCTTATGGAGGAATGGCGGCTATGACGAAAAGAGCCATTAATACCGAACAACATTTTTTTGGTAAAGAACTGACGGAAAACACGATAAAGAATGCCATGGAACATCTTGTTGACGATTTCACGCCCGTATCCGATGCCCGTTCAGACAAAGAATACCGCATGCAAGTGGCAAAGAACCTGATTTTGAAATGCCTTTTTTAAAATGCAAAGAATAACTGGTTGAACCCGAGGTAAAAAAAAGAAAAATAAAATGAGTAAAACACTCGCAATCTTACTGTTGTTTCCTTTGTCACTTGTGGCACAGGATGTATACAAGACCACCGGCGGGCAGGTAAAATTCCGTTCCGATGCGCCATTAGAACTTATTCAGGCCGAGACAAAAACCATTAACGGAGCTATCAAAACCTCCGACAGATCGTTTGCATTCAGTATTCCCATGAAAACGTTCGAAGGATTTAACAGCGCACTGCAACGAACACATTTCAACGAGAACTACCTTCAAAGCGACAAATTTCCAAATGCCACATACGAGGGAAAAATAATTGAGGAAATTGATTTCAGCACGAATGGAACACACAATGTCCGCGGTAAAGGTAAATTTAAGGTCCATGGTGTGGATCAGGAGCGGATAATTCGCTGTAAATTAACCATAACGCAGGGCAAAATACTGATTGAATCAAACTTCACCGTGATGCTGGCCGACCACGATATCAAAATCCCTTCGGTAGTGGCCCAAAAATTAGCCGAGGAGGTATTCCGGTTAACATAGTATATTAAACCCTTGTTTTTCAGGCATTCGCCAACCATTTCGTAATTGGCGGTGTCGCACATTGCCAATGCCCGGTTGGCAAAATCAAGTGCCTTTGTTTTATCTGAAAACCAGTATTGTTTTGTGGAGTCAATTAAGGAAAGAAGTTCTTTTTCCTGCGCGTAAGAATTGAAAAACAACGAGATAAAAAAAATATTACAATTACTCTTTGCATTGCCCGTAAATTATGAAACAACAAATGTAGGCAGCATTTACGTTTTCTGCAACATTTTATACCACCAAATCCCGAGAAATTGAACCATGCGACACGAAAAAACGCAGCCCGTGAGTATGGTATCTCACGGGCTGCACACCCATATCAGGGCTTCGAGAAACAAACAAGGTTTCTCAGTAGCACATTATTTTTGCTCGAGTAGTTTTTCGAGACGTTCCAGGCGGCTCTTTAAATCTTCATTCTCTTTAATAATTCTGGCAACATCACTATTCTGATCCGATTCGGCATTTACAGGATTACTTTTCAGCTTCTCTATTTCGGCCTTTTGGGCTTCTATTTTGGCATTCAACTCTTTAATAGCATTGATTTGTGCAATTAAAATGGGGTGAATGTCAAAATCAAGGTATCCCATGTCGTTTTCTCCGACGGCTTCAGGGAAAATAAGCTGAACGTCCTGAGCACTAAAGCCATAAGAATCAGTGTTGGTTTCTTTAATTCCCAGTGGGTTATCAACTTTATACCTATAAACAATGGGTTCAAGTTTCAGTATATCACTTAACCCTTTCGTGTATTTTTCTTTGACATCTTTTAATCGGATGTCGGAAGAAACTGTCCAGGTGTTAGATGTTGGTTTTGCGGCAGAATTATTTACTAAATGAAGATTGTAAGATGGAGCCCCTGTTCCAATCCCAACATTTCTTCCTTTCACTGTAAAAGCAACATACCAGCCACTACTGTACTCATCACATCTGAGAGAATATCCGGTCCCTTTTTGCGTGAACAAAGCAGTACCGTCCGATGAAGTAGCTTCAGCAATAAACGCAATTCCATTAGTTGCAGTATTTTCGAAGAATCCGGTTGCATTGGAAGCTCCTCCAGTGCTTGAAGTAACTCTTAATTTATTGGTTGTAGATGTGGTTCCAATACCCACATTTCCATCACCAAGAATGGTCATTTTTATGGAAGGGGTTCGGGCTGTTGTTCCGCTGGTTCCGGCTGTGGTAGTTTGAAAATAAATAACTGAAGACCCTGTTCCAGTACCCGCACCAGAAGAGAGATAGAGATTACCTCCATTGCGATCCGTTCCCGTACCAGAACCTCCGGCATACAAATATAATGGAAGTCCGTTTGCATTCGCGCTATTGTTGTCCATACCTATTTTCTTTATATTATTTCCAGCTAAAGATATGTCATAGATTGGCGCGGAGGTTCCTATTCCTAACCGACTGTTTGAATTATCCCAGTGTAGGTTAGCTGGTTGTAATACTGCTGAAGTTCCATTTCCAACAAGAATTTTATTTACTGCCAGTGATGTCGTTCCCGTTCCCCCTTTATTCACGGCTAATGTTCCCGAAAGATTGGTAAATGCCAGTGTTGTCCAAGTTGCAAAACCTGTTGCGTCTGACATCAGAACTTTACCTACAGCCTGGCTGCCATCTCTTACCCTAAGTGTTCCTCCAATGTCCAAAGTTGCTGTTGGGTCGTTGACGTTTATACCTACGCGATTGTTATCGAACTGTCCATAAATTAATGGGGTGTTGGTGTCAGAATTGTCTATGTACAATTTGTTTGAACCCGTCTCGTAAGAACCTGCCTCGTTACCAACAAACACATTATAGCTTCCTGTGGCCTGTCGTCCGGCAAAAGAACCAAGGTAAGTATTGTAACTTCCGGCTCCGGCTGAAACACCGCTATTGTATCCAAAGAAAGAGTTTCGTGCTCCTGTGGAAGCATTGGTTCCAGCATAACCACCAAAGAAAGCGTTTTGAACACCTGTTGTGCTTTTACCTGATTCGTGTCCAACATAGGTTGAATAATTGGCTCCGCCACTGTTCCTTCCACTATGATAGCCAATAAAAATGTTGTAATAACTGGTGTTTTCGGCTCCTGCCTGATTGCCAATAAAGACGTTTCGGAAACTACTGTTCCCTGAACCGGCCGAGTCGCCCACAAAAACGTTTTGGTAGGCTCCGTTGGACATAAAACCAGCATTTTTCCCCAGGAAAACATTACTATAACCCGTACGAATCTCTTTACCTGCCTCATTACCAATTATAACGTTATCACTACCTTCAGTGTTTTTCAAACCGGCAAATCGACCCAAAATAACGTTGCTGGAACCGGAAGTGTTCCATCCGGCGGCGTTGGCACCAACAAAAACGTTGTATTCACCAGTTTCGTCGCCCTGACCCTGTCCGCTTCGGTAGCCAACATAAACATTGCTACCTCCCGATTTATGGCTATATCCGGCATCATTACCTAAAAACACGTTGTTTTCCCCCGTCTCATTGTTTGAACCTGCCCTTAAACCTATAAACATGTTGGAGTTACCGGATAGGTTTGCTTTCCCTGCTTCCATCCCAATAAAAATGTTCCAGTCACCCGAACGGTTACTTAAACCAGCGTCGGTTCCCATGAAAATATTGTCGGTTCCTTGGTTCGGCACGGCAATCGAGAGTCCTGCGCCGGCTTGCCTTCCTAAATAAATGTTGTTGCTTCCAGTGGACTGGTATCTGCCTGACAACGGTCCAATAAAAATATTGTCGTTTCCGCTGACGGCATCAACACCCGCGTTATTTCCAAGGAAAGTATTTCCGGTGCCACCAATAAGGTTTTTACCGCTATTATATCCAAGAAATAAATTATAACTTCCATTGCCATTTTTATACCCTGACTGAAATCCTAAGAAAATGTTGGCATGTCCGTCAATATTATTTCTTCCGGCAGCATTTCCAACGAAAACATTGGTGTATCCATTTTGGCTGCTATATCCTGCACTGTCACCAATAAAAACGTTTGCTGATCCACCGGGTAATTCAGTGGTGCCTAAGTTACTGAAACCAGCATAATTCCCCAAAAAGACATTGCTTATTCCGTATTGGTTCGAAGCCCCTGTTTTATTCCCCAGAAATACGTTTCCGGTTCCGGTATCGTTGTTTTTTCCTGCTTCGTTCCCAAGAAATACGTTGTTGCTGGCTTTATTGGTCATACCAGCAAGATTCCCCAAAAATACGTTGTTTGCTCCCACAAGGTTTGTCAGGCCGGCCTGATTTCCAATAAAAACGTTGCTAGCTCCCGACGTGGTTGCCTTTCCTGCCTGATAGCCCATAAATACGTTGTAACTGGCATTACTTGTATATCCGGCTTCAAATCCCATGAAGGTATTATAAAGCCCCGTAGTATTGGAATACCCGCTTTGGTTACCCAAAAATACATTGAAACGACCTGATGTGTTTGAAAACCCGCTTTGGTTGCCTAAAAATACATTGAAACGACCAAGTAAGTTATTGAAACCACTTTGGTTCCCAATAAAAACGTTGAGTCCGCCATACTCAGGACTTGAACCCAGATTACGCATTAGCGATTAGAGGAATTTTGAGAGGGTAGTCCC
>JBBISE010000181.1:0-6779 GCA_037441445.1 Salinivirgaceae bacterium | reverse complement strand
TTCAAATGCAATACACTAAAAAAAAGAGGCTGCCTTTTTAGACAGCCCCTTTTCCCCTCTCTTTTCCTCGCGACGGAATGTCATCCTGAGCGCAGCGAAGGATCTCATCCGTCATAATACAGATGTAATAGTACACAAAATAAACCAAAAACAAAACCCTTAAAACCATGAAAAACCTAAAAAACGCAACCGTAAGGTTAAAAACCAAGCGCACATTTCTGAAACAGGGAACTTGTTCGCGCACTTTTTTTCACATTCTGAACCGTGAATACGGTAATCCAAAACCTGCCCACGAACATGCCGTTGATCCGCTTGCCGGAGGCATTGCCCAACTTGGCTATCAGTGCGGAATGCTCTGGGGCGCAACGCCGGGAGCCGGAGCCGAATCGTTTCGCCGTTTTATAAACCCCGATGTGGCTGTTGGAATGGCCATAAAAGCCACCCAAAAAATCCACCATTCATTTGTGGAACACGCCAAAACACCCAATTGCAGCGAAATTACCGACACCGATTGGCAAAAGAAGTTCAGCATATTAAAGTACATGCTCCGTGGAAAAATGGTCACCTGTTTCAGGCTTGCCGGAAAGTGGGCTCCCGCCGCATTGAAAGCAGCCGAAGAGGGTTTGTCGTCGGGACAGGCCGATTTGCCTGCTAAACCCATGAGCTGCGCTTCGGAAACCCTTCAGCGAATGGGAGCCAGCAACGAGGAAATAGTCATGGTAGCCGGATTTGCAGGGGGACTGGCACTGAGCGGAAATGCTTGTGGTGCGCTGGCAGCGGCAATTTGGAAGAATACACACGAGCGTATTAAAAACCAAACCTACAAATACGCGCTTGCCGACCCGGAAATCGAGAAAATACTGAATTCGTTTTATGCTGCAACAAACTATGAAATAGAGTGTTCAAACATTTGCGGGCGAAAATTTGCTTCGGTTAATGAGCACTCGGAGTTTATTAACAGCGGGGGTTGTGGAAAAATTATTGAAGCGATGGCTTTGTCCAATAATGGAGAGCATTAGCCAACACCTGGTTCTGCGCTTGACTTTTACAAGCCTTCTATTGTAAAAGTCAAGCGCATCAATCGTTCACCTCAAGTTCAAAAATCTGATGGATAGAGGTTTCGAAAAACTTTGCCAGCTTCAGCGCCAGAATGACGGACGGATTGTACTTTCCCAACTCAATGGCGTTAATGGTTTGGCGGCTAACACCAATGGCTTCGGCTAAATCGGCCTGCGTGATGTTCTTTTTTGCGCGTTCCACTTTTAAACTATTCTTCATGGTGCAGTTGTTTTCGCGATTTGTAAATGGCCCATTTAAAACGGATTACAAACACAAGTAAAACCGTAAACATATTGAAAACCAACACCCAGAAAAACATCATGTCATAGACAAAGAGTATGGCAAAGAGCAGAACAATAAAATTAACATAGGTTGCAAAAACCAGGGATCGTAACCGCATTTGTTCCATAAACTCGTCTTCGTGCTTTTCTTTCGAAAAGGCAATAATAAGCAAGCCCAGAACAAGCAAAACGGCAATAATTTCATCCGAAATGTTGTTTTCTGTGATTGTCAAATATTCCGGGCTGCCCAGAAATGACTGCTTCACAAGGGCTGGAAGATGGATGTTTAGAAATTGGGGATCGGGCTCAAAAATCAGGAATATAAGCCCCAAAACAAGCCCAGGTAAAAAGAGCAACCAACCAATGGTGGCAAATTTGTTTGGCAACAGATAATTTCGTTTCATATCTTTCCATTTTACGTATGTACAAATGTAGTGAATAAATTACATAATGTCAAGTATAATTTACATTTTTTGATTAAAAGAGCATATTCAACGAGAAGAAAAAAGAAAAGCTTAAACCGTTTTCAACAACCGCAGTGCAATATTCCGGCTTACAAAACGCATGATGCTCTCTTCTGAATGTCCATAGCTGAGTTGGTTTATGCTTCCGTATAAAAAACTTCAATCGATAGTTTCAACTGGAATGCCTGGATCCCCTCCCCCAATTCCCCCGCACCCCTTTCTCTTTGCAGTAAAATCCCCTTATTATTCTGTATTTGTAGTGGTTACGTTTCTGACAACCATTAAAAACGTCCGCCCCTACACCATCAGACGATTGGCACTTTCCAGCAGTGCATCTTTGCAGAACGTTAATCCAATAAAACTTTTTGCAATGAAGCACATCATACTTTTCGCAGCATTTCTGGCCTTGGCGCAAATCCTGCACGCCTCGCAAGACTATTACCAAACCCTGCGCGGACGGGTAACCGAACGCGAAACCCTTAAACCCATTTCCTTTGCCACCGTTGCAGTGTCGTTTAACGGCACTGTAATGGGCGGCATTACCAACGAACGGGGCGATTTCCGAATCGAAAAAGTGCCTGTAGGCCGAATTACCTTGATGGTGAGTTTTATGGGCTTCGAAACCATTACCATTCAAAACGTGGATGTTACAACCGGTCGCGAAGCCATTGTCAATGTCGAAATGGTTGAAAGTGCCATTAAACTCGAAGGCGTTGAAATTCGCGCATCATCGGACAAAGAACGACCGCAAAACACGTTTGCCGTGGCCAGTGCACGCACTTTTTCCATTGAAGAGGCGCAACGGTACGCCTCGTCGTACAGCGATGTGTCGCGCACGGCCATGAACTTTGCCGGCGTAAAATCGACCAACGACACGCAAAACGAGATTGTAATCCGTGGAAACTCGCCCGTGGGCATGCTGTTCCGACTCGATGGCATTGACATCCCCAACCCAAACCACTATGGCGATGGAGGAATATCGGGCGGCATTGTCAGTATGCTGAACGTGAACGTGTTGGCCAATTCCGATTTCCTTACCGGAGCTTTTCCTGCCGAATACAGCAACACCCTTTCGGGGGTTTTCGACCTGAAAATGCGCAAAGGAAACAACGAAAAGCACGAATTTGTAGGACAAGTGGCACTAATGGGAACTGAATTTGGTGCCGAAGGCCCCATTTCAAAGGAAAACGGTTCGTCGTATTTGGTAAATTATCGCTACTCCACAGCCGAACTGCTCAATAGTGTCATTGACCTGCGTATGACCGGAATGCCCGACTATCAGGACGGTTCTTTTAAGTTGAATTTTCCATCAAAAAACGGTGCCACTACCTCCATTGTTGGGTTTGGTGGAAAAAGCATCATTGCCTTGCGCGACAGCGACCGCGACACCACAAAGCCCAAGCCCGACATGGTGGACTTTTACAACTACGAAACCGATGAATATATTGACAACTACACCGGTGTTCTGGGAGTTACGCATAACCGGCGCATTGGCGAGACGTCCTATTTGCGGATCATTATGTCGGCCTCGACTATTTCGAATGCGTATCGGACCGATTCGTTGAGCACCCTCGACAGGTCGCCGTTTTTGCAAAAGGCCTCTGTTTCGAGACGCACAAAATATTCGGCACGTGTTTTTGTCAACAAACGAATTGACAACCGCAATAATTTCCGCGCCGGAATTACCCTCGAAAGGCAACAATTCCATATGAAAGACAGTATTTTTGAAGGTCAAAACGATGCCTATTTTCTGTTACGCAACTTTGGTGGACACGATTTCATGGCCATTCCTTACGTGCAGTGGCAATTTCGTTTTTCCGAAAAAATTAGCCTGAACGGAGGAATCACTTCGGTTTATCACTATTCGACCAAGAAAATATCCTTTGAACCACGCCTGGGGCTTCGTTGGGAACCGACATCGGGACAGTTGCTAACGCTTGCTTACGGATTGCATACGTTGGCAACACAAGCTGAAGTCCTTCAACAACAACTTGTTGACGAAAATGGAGATGTGTCAACCCCAAACACCAGGTTGGGATTTACACGCAGTCACCACATTGTAGGCGGCTTTGACCGTATTTTTAGTGGCAAAATAAGGCTAAAATCCGAACTCTATTACCAACACATTGTCAATGTGCCGGTTGAGATTGAACCCAGCTCGTTTTCGATGCTCAACCGTGGATCGCAAACGGTGGTCGATTTTGGCCGTCTTGAAAACGGTGGAACCGGATTCAACTATGGCGCTGAACTGACAGCTGAAAAATTCATGAACAAGGGAACCTATTTCCTGGCCACTCTTTCGCTCTACGAATCGAAGTACCGGGGAAGCGACAATGTGCTGAGAAACACAGCGTTTAATGGCAATTTTGTCTTTAACCTGCTGGCCGGCAAAGAATTTAAAGTGGGAGGAGGTAATGGTCGTTTTGTTAAAAAACTGAACGTCGATGGCAAAATCAACTTCGCCGGAGGGCAACGCTTTTCGCCCATCGACCTGGAGGCATCGCGGCAAGTGGGATTCACTCAATATGATCACACGCGGGCATTTTCGAATCAGATGCCCAACTATTTTACATCATCGTTGCGAGTGGGCTACAAACTTGTTGGAAAACGGGCAACACAGGAAATTGCCCTCAGCGTATCAAATCTTACCAACCACAAAAATGTCCTTTGGGTGCAATACGACCGCCACATTGATGGTGTAAAGACGGTTTACCAGTTTGGAACGATGCCGGATTTGATGTATAGAATTGTTTTTTAATCAAAGTCAAAACAAATATCGGAAAGGAACGTATATTTTCAGAATATAAAAAGAATCTGTAACTTCACGCATTCAATAAAAAGGGTAAAGAAATGGCCTATACAATAAAGATATCGAAAACGGAAAGTAACCTGGCAAAAAATCTGCTTTGGTATTTGAAATCGTTATCAGAGACAAAAGAATATGATTTCATGCAGATTATAGAAGATGATGAAACCATTATTTCACAAGAAGTTAAAAAAGAACTTGACGACCGATACGAACATTTTTTAAGACATAGGGACGATTATTTGGACTGGGATGAAGTGAAAAACAATTACCTTAAAAAATGAAAATCAAATTTTCGCCCTTTGCCTTGACAGATTTGGAGGAAAGTGTTACCTATTACAATCTTCAACAAGAAAATCTGGGAGTTGAGTTCGCTGAAAAAGTCAACCTAACTTCGGAAAGGATTAAACAAAACCCTCTTCAATTCCCAAAAGAATACAAGACAATTAGAAAAGCAATTACCCAAAAATTTCCTTTCAACATTTTCTATGCTGTAAAGGATGATATTGCATATATTTTAGGTGTTTTTCATGCAAACAGAAACCCCAGAACCATGACAGACAGATATAAAAGTATCTGATTGTATCAATGAACTGTGGTGGGTTCATCATCCTTTCCCAATCACTAAAACGTCCTTTATAGTCGATGCGATTGCAATACCCACGGTATAATGACGGTGTACCTGTTTTGAATGATGCCTGACTTGTTGTATAGGATAGTTTTCTAACTTTAAAAATCAAACCCTTTATGGACAACTGCCCTTTTGCCGAACCCACTATCAAGCTCATTAATAAGACTTTCAACGCCTAAGCTGCCCGGCAGATCGATAATGGAAAAATCGCCCAAGGTTACTGAATTCCATCCCGGCCCTTTTGCCGGTAAAATGTTTGTCCAGGTTACAGCCTCAACATTATCAGGCAAATACGACTCCCATTTGTTGCCAATATATGTTTTGCCGTTTACCGGATTTGAGAAAATACACACTTCGTTGTCCTTCAACAGATTTCTTAGTTTGTTGGGCGCTTTAAGGAG
This sequence comes from Salinivirgaceae bacterium, assembly GCA_037441445.1. Lineage (GTDB taxonomy): Bacteria > Bacteroidota > Bacteroidia > Bacteroidales > Salinivirgaceae > JAAYQU01. The sequence goes on along the minus strand of JBBISE010000181.1, from coordinate 1,137 downwards.
TTCTCTTTTGTAATAACTGTTAAAAACCACAGATATATAATCGCTGTCGTGCTGTGGGTATTTGTATTGCTCCACTTCCCACGACTGCCGTTGCGACTGGCTTAAAGAAAAAATCCTGTATCTGAAATTCCGGCTTTGTAAATTGGTTTCCAGGTTTTTGCTTTTACATTCCCAGGTGGAGGCGTACAATTTGTACAACAATTCTAAACCAGTCAAATAGAACGTTATTTCCCCAAAGGCGTATTCATTGGGTTCAACATCTGTTTTATAAATGGTAAGTTCTACCTGACAGTTTTCAAAATACCAGCGGCACGAATACGCACACTTGTTGTTTCCGGCATTGTAGGTTGGGTTTTCGGAAGCCCTGGCCCCAAAAACAGATTCGAGCTTGCTCAGTATGAAGTTCCTGTCGCCGCGAATGGACAGAAGGCTGAACTGAACCTTATTAATAGCCCTGTCCATGTCCGGTGCTGAGAAATCGCACGCGTTGTATGGAATGCCCCATAGCAATGCACCACCAATGCGCAAGGTGAAGTTTCCCTGGTTTTGGGATTCTTCAGAAAAAACAGTATCAATGTCAAACAACGATTTGGTTTGGACAAAATCGAAACCCCATTCAAAAATCCGATTTCCAAATTCAATGTTATTAAGCCGCATTTTTTATTCGTAATTTAGTGTTCAACAATCCATTGCAGGCTATTCAACCTTCACTTCAACCCAAAATTCCCCTTTGTTGTTGCCCACATCCGAGTCGTTGATTCCAAGAAACAGCCTGCCTGATTCGGTGGCTATAAACCCATGTTCTGCCCCAATGAAAACGGGTTTTCCATTGCCGATTTTAGCAATAAGGCCTGCATGAGGCTTGTCCTTTACAATGCAGTAAACGTTCCGGTCGGGACGGTTTGCAATGCCTTCGGGTCCTCCTGAAACAGTGGCGTTGGCAAAAACTTTTCCCTTTGCCACCAAACTGATTTTTGAACCCAGATTACGCATTAGCGATTAGAGGAATTTTGAGAGGGTAGTCCCACAGGTCAGAAAACCATCTTCTTCTTTTTTTTGTCAGAGCAATTGTTAAGACTAAATTGTTATTTGTAAAGTTTCACCACGTTGTTGGGTGTAAAGTTTAAGATTTCCCGA
>JBBISE010000180.1:0-6829 GCA_037441445.1 Salinivirgaceae bacterium | reverse complement strand
CAATATATGGATAAAACCCTTTTGATCTAAGATGGGGTTGCTCGGGCGGATACATCAAATTCACCCAGGTAGGATCAGAAGATAGAATAGACTGTTGTTGTTTCATTCCGCGAATGCCTTACTAAACACCTGGTGGCCGTACCCACTATTCAAAACTTGGCCTGCAGGTACGTTTTCAGACGTTTTGTCGTTAATGAATGTTGCGTATATTTGCTGCACTCAAAAACGAAGAATGATTCTTGTCCGGCGAGCTTTTTATTGCATATTGGCGTTGATGCTTTTGTTGGCCCCTTCGGCCTACGGACAGCGGCTTTCAAACCTACGGTGTATAGAGCTTCCGGCGGTTGATTGTTATTTCTTTGATACTGTTGTGGTTATTCCCAATTCGTTTATTCTTTACCAAAATCAACAAATCGTTCCCGACTCGCTATTCACATATTTATTACCAGATAAAAAACTGGTTGTTAGTGACTTTAACAAAGAACAACCCATACGTATTTGTTATCGGGTGTTGCCCGAAGAACTGACAAAAGCATACTATGTTATGTCTCCCCCGGAAATCAAGACCACCCGCAGGGCTTACCAGTTTGAATTCAGCTCTCAGGAGAGGACAAATCTTCAAACGACCTATAATCAATTAGTTAAAAGTGGAAGCGTAAGCCGGGGGATATCCGTAAGCAGCAATCGCGATGTTTCATTGACCGGAGGGTTAAACCTTCAGATGTCGGGAAAAATTGTCCCCGATTTATGGCTGGCAGCCTCATTGACCGACGCCAATATCCCAATCCAACCAGAAGGAAACACGGCTCAACTAAACGAATTCGATAAAATCTTTATTCAGGTGTACAACGACAAAATCAGTGCAACCCTGGGTGATTACCAGCTTAGCCTACGTGAAAACCGGTTTCTGAGGGCCGAAAAAAAACAACAGGGATTTATATTCGAGGTAAAAGCAGGAAAAGCTGACAGCTCGAAATTCGTTTATAGCGGTTTAACATCAGCCTCGATCAGTAAAGGGAAATATAACCGCCAAACCTTGGTTTCCATTGAAGGAAACCAAGGGCCATACAAGCTCCAAGGTTCTAATAACGAGCGTTTTATAATTATCATTGCCGGATCGGAAAGAGTCTTTATTGATGGGATCCTTTTGGAACGGGGAGAAATTTCCGACTATATAATTGATTACAATTCCGCCGAAATAACCTTTACGCCAAAGCGGCCCATAAGCCGTGAATCGAGGATAACTGTCGAATTTGAATATACCGACCGGACTTACGCCCGATTTGTTGCTGCCCATGTTAGCAAGTGGCAAAACAACCGAAGTCATATTTCGGTTTCCATCCTTGCGGAAAGCGATGCCAAAAACCAAACCATTGATACAGAGCTAAAAGAGGAGTGGATTACGCTTTTATCGGATATTGGCGACCAAATAGACTCGGCCTTGGTGCTCAATGTCCGTGAAGAAGCCTTTGACCCAGAGGCCGTGAGATATGCTCGCCAAGATACAATTTATCAGGGGATTACATACGATATTTTTCGATACTCGGTTAACCCCGACAGCGCCAGGTACAGTGTTGGATTTTCGTATGTAGGAATCGGGCGGGGCGATTATGTTTCCATTTCCGGCTTGGTCAATGGCCGGATTTTCAAATGGGTGGCACCGCAGAATGGGGTCAAGCAAGGCGACTATGCCCCGGTAACTTTATTGGTTCCTCCATCGAGCAAACAAAATATAGCTATAAATGCCTGCCATGCCATTTTGCCCAACATGCAAGTTTATGGAGAATTGACGTATTCACACTCGGATTTAAACACATTTTCAACAAAGGACAGCCACGACAACCATGGTATGGCTATGGTTTCGGGCATCCGTTTCGGTACGGACACGTCAACCTGGTCGGGAATGGGGGAATATCAGTTCATACACCGTTATTTCGATACATTTGAGCCGTACCGTAGCACAGAATTTGAACGAGACTGGAACCTTTCCACAAACCAAAACCGCGAAAACCAACACCAGGCCACCCTAAAAACAGGCTGGTATAGGAAAAACATTGGAAAAGCAGGATACACTGCTGAAGCATTTCTGAGAGGTAACGAGTATTCGGGTGTTAGAAACAATGTTCAATCTTCATTCGGAATCAGAAATTATAAATTGAATGCAGACCTATCGATGGTAAATTCGCAGGCGGACTCGCTTAAAAGCCGTTTTATTAAAACCAATCTCCGTACAGGATATGATTTCAGTCGGGTTCAGACAGGAGTGCAGCTTTCAGTCGAAGACAACGTGAAAGAAATATTTGATACGATAACCGACCCAACGGCATTCCGTTTTTATGATCTATCGGCATTTGCAGAAACCCGTGGCGCGGGGAAACTGTCGTTAAAACTTTCCTCTGGTATTCGCAACGATGATAAAGTAGCCAATAATGAGTTAAGGGCTTTTACGCTGTCAACTTACGCGCAATCAGAGGGGGAACTCCAAGTTTCTCAGGCACAAACGTGGGGATACCTGATTAATTACAAGAAAATTGAAGTCCGGAACAGTGAAAACTGGCCTGATGTTAAGTCCGACAATGTGTTAAGTGGGCGTGTTACAAGTCGCATGTCAGTACTGAAAAGATTGTTGACATTGTCAAACTTTTATGAAATTGGGTCGGGCTTGGAATCGAAAAAAGAGTATGCTTATTTGAAAACCATTCCGGGCGAGGGAACCCACATTTGGCGTGATTTAAACGGTAACGGCATAAAAGAAATTTCGGAATTCGAACAAGCACCAATACAGGCCGAGGCCGATTATATACGATATTTTATTCCCACCGGCGAATATGTAAGTGCTTATTACTGCCGCTTTCGAAGCAACATTAACGTGAACATGAACCGTTGGCAGGGCTCGGAAAAGAAAGTTCTGAGAGCAATTTCACGCTTCTCAAACCAAACCAATTTCCAATTAAACCACAAAATTATTGAAAAAAACTTCCTTTCGTACGGAAACCCATTCTATGTTCCCAATGCCGATTCGGTTTTGCTTTCCAACCAACTTTCGTTCCGGAGCGTTTTCAGTTACGGGCGTTCGCATCCGGTGTGGGGAATCGATTATACTATTGTTAGAAACGAGAACAGGCAATTGCTGGCCAATGGTTTCGAAATCAGGGCCACCGAAAACCAGTCGGTTGTATTTCGTCTAAACGCCCTGCTTTGGTTAACGGTTCTGAACGAATCGGCCATCAACAATTCGATTTACCAATCGCAGGCATTTTCGTTTAAAGACTACACCATTACTTCGCTGATAAATGAAACGCGATTCGAGGTACAACCCGGCACGGAAACACGGTTCGAAGCAAAATACCAATACGCCAACAAAGAAAACAACCTTAGCACAAACCAGGTTGAAAGTCACCAATTTACCCTGGGTTTTCAGTATTCAAAAGCCAAAAAGGGAAACCTGAACGCCCAGGTTGGGTTTATTCAGAACAATTTTTCAGGCGACGAGACCAACCCAACGAACTACGAGTTATTGGAAGGGTATCAAATAGGGAAAAACGTTACCTGGCAGTTGGGCTCAATCATCAAAGTTTCAAAGCATTTTCAGCTAACACTTCAGTACCACGGGCGATCAGCCCCGGACATTAAAACCATTCATACAGGCTCGATGATGGTAAAAGCGTTCTTTTAAAGACATGATTGGAATGCCATTCGAAAAATTTCTGATAGCCGTAACCCCACAGGAAACTACCCAACCCGGAAAAAGTCATTGATAACCTTACAGATAGACTCAATATCCGTTAATTTCAATTCATAGAACATGGGCAAGCGAACAAGGCAATCGGTATAACGATCGGATTCCAAAAGAGGCCGCCCATCGTGCTTTTGGCGGTAATAGTCGCTATCGTGCAGGCTGAGGTAGTGAAAAACAGCCAGTATTCCATTGTCTTTCAGTCTCTTTAGCAATCCTGTCCTATCATCGAGAGAGTTGCAAACAACGTAAAACATGTGGGCATTGTTGGTTGCGTAGTCCGGTAGCACCGGTAAGGTAATTTTTCCTTCTTCTTCGAGTGGTTGCAGCAACTGGTGGTATTGTTGCCAAAGGGTTTTGCGCCGTTGTTGAATATCGTCCAGATTCTCGAGCTGGGCCCAAAGGAAAGCGGCCACAATTTCGCTGGGAAGGAAGGACGAACCAATATCGACCCAACCATATTTGTTGACTTCGCCACGGAAAAACTCGGCACGGTTGGTGCCCTTCTCCCAAATGATTTCAGCACGACGGACAAAACGTTCGTCATTTACAGTCAACATTCCGCCCTCGCCCGCAATGATATTTTTTGTTTCGTGGAACGAGAAACAACCTAAGTGGCCAATGCCTCCCAATGGTTTGTTTCTGTAGAACGAATCAATGGCTTGAGCAGCATCTTCAATAACCAAAAGATTATATTTATTAGCTAATGCCATTATTTTGTCCATATTGCAGGCTATTCCAGCGTAGTGAACAGGAACAATGGCTTTTGTTTTGGAATTTATAAGTGGTTCAATATTTTCAACGTCCAGATTTGGGTTCTCCCCGGTGCTGTCAGCAAACACAAGTTTTGCCCCTTGCCTTACAAAAGCCAAAGCAGTAGAAACAAAAGTATAGGAAGGAATTATGACCTCATCGCCCGGCTGGATGTCAGCCAGAATGGCAGCCATTTCAAGGGCATCGGTGCACGACGAGGTTAACAAACATTTACGGAAACCGTATCTGTCCTCGAAGTATTTTTGGCAAAGTTTGGTAAATTTTCCGTTACCAGAGAGTTTTCCGGTGTACACGGCGTCATACATGTAGTGAGCTTCTTTACCGGTAAGGTAGGGTTTATTGAAGGGAATCATAACTGGAAACCAAGTTTTTATTTATGAAACTCCAAAAATAGGATAAAAGATTGGAAAAATCTCTTTATTGGCTCAATTTATTGTAAAACCCACTTTACCCGAACTCTTTGGCAGTAAAAAGCTCTTTTTCGTGGACTTCCATCAAGTGATGGGCTCTTTTTAAAAGCAAGATATTAGACGCTAATTGAGTTTTGTCAGCGTCATACCAGATGTTGTCCTCTATTCCAACCCGAATTCCGTAACCTGAAGCAATGGCCATGGCATTTATTTTCAACTGTTCTGAGCCAAGCCCAGCCAAAACAACATGATGCCTTTCGGGAATCTGCGCAATTGCAGTCCCAAGGGATAAAAGTTTGCCCACATGTCGGCAATATTGCCAAATAAGAGGTTCCAATAATGTGGACCGGTCAATACTCCTTTTCGAATCAGGTAGTTCCCAAAATTAATCATGCCCGTGTCAAAGCATTCCAGCTCTGGATTTACTCCATACTGCTTCATCTTTTCAGCCAACCGGAGCACCATTTCGGGATCGTTTACACTGGCCTGATTGGTAAAGTTCATGGACGATAAGGTAAGGGAACACATATCGGGCTTTAATTCAATAACTTCGGAACGTTTCTCAAATTCCTGCCAGTTTCTTCCTGATGTGCTGCCACAAATGACCAGCGAAGGGCAGCATTTTCGGACGCCTTCGAAAATATCGCGATATACGGATGATTTATAGGTAGGCGTACCATCATCGTTTCGAGCATGCAGGTGAGCAATGGCAATCCCCATTTCATAGGCAGCATGAGTTTGTTCTACAATTTCGGAAACAGAAATGGGAACGTGTGGCGTTGTACTTTTTGTGGGCATCATGCCCGTGGGACAGAAATTGATGATTGTTTTATCCATGTAACCAACTGAATAAATATTGTTTAGCAGTCAAAGAACGCTTTATTTCCGGCAAGTCAGAAATCATTCATTTCCGGGATATTCGACTTATCATTCTCCCTGATAATCTTACTTGGATTTCCATAAGCCACCATTCCCGAAGGTATATCTTTCGTTACAACGTTGCCCGCTCCAATCATGCAATTTGAACCAATTTTCACATTATCGAGAACAATGGCGCCACTTCCAATGGTGGTTCCGTGCCCAATATCAACCAATCCGTTAATGACAACCCGGGATTGATATTGCAAAAATGCCCTACTTTAGAGTGATGCCCTATCGATGCCGTTCTTTTTACACTAACACCAAAGCCCAACTCGGCAAAGCTTGCCGCCACCACACCTGGTTCTAAAAAGAGGCATTGGAAATAGTACTACTGATTGAAAGTTTATTGTCGGGACTTGAAAGTACAACGTATTTCTCTCGGTCAATTCCATAGTTCTCGTAAAAAAAAAAACGCCACACTTTCCACTTGATGACCGGAGTAGTAACACAAAAAATAAAGGGTGCTGGTAATGAGTAGTTTAACTCGTTGTGCATGCGCCGTTCAAATTCAAACCCAGGAGGGACAAACGGCACAGAAGGTTTGGAAACTTCAGTATTTTTGGCTATGCGGAAATGCCTTATCCCATGCATTTCAGCAAAAATTTCGGTTATAATTGGAATGTTGTTGGGGTCGAAGCCCAGAACAAAAGGAGAAATAACAGATTCAGTCATGGTATGAACAACTAATTGAATGTGGTTTAAAAAAAATCGAATTACTGAGGGGGCAACTGGGGATAATCCTTAGCCAATACAACCATAGAAACAACCATCAATGCCGTTATAACGGTGAAAATAGAGACGACAAATCGAACCAGCTGTTTTCTCCAAACGAACATTCGCTATGAAGGAAGTATCGGATACTACACCATATTTTGCCATAAATGCCGAATCTAGTTCAATATGGACAGCAATGCCTTTGAAGATTATTGAAGGATAAACCCAAAATCCGCATTAGGAAAAAAGTTAAATTTGGAGATTAATTTCTAAT
>JBBISE010000179.1:0-6852 GCA_037441445.1 Salinivirgaceae bacterium | reverse complement strand
GAAAAATTTTGAACATATGAAACGCCCATGCCGACAACCGATTTTTCGACACACAGGGGCATGATTAAAGTCGGCATGAAGTTCCATATGGCCTTAAACCGAAAAATTATAAACATATGAAAAGTTTTTTATTTTTGGTACCCATCCTGTTGTTTTTTCAGGTTGTTTTTGCACAATCCAACGAGCATTATGTGCAAATAACTATCGCAGAACGTTCTGATTTGGAGATTCTTACCAGATTGGTTTCCATTGATAACGTTCAAGGGACAACAGTTTTGGCCTATGCCAACGACAACGAGTTTGCCGCTTTGAAGAAGGCTGGTTTCCGTTTTCAAGAGTTGCCCCATCCATCTTCGGATCCCTCAAAAGTCCTTAACATGGCAACTACAGTAGCCCAAATGGCCAATTGGGATCGTTATCCAACCTATGAAGTCTATGTACAAATGATGCAGGAATGGGCTGCAAACTATCCCGAAATCTGCAAATTAGACACCATTGGAAACAGTGTGCAAGGGAGAATGCTTTTGGCGTTGATTATTTCTGACAACATTAACCAGAGTGAGGCTGAACCCCAGGTGTTAATGACCAGTACAATGCATGGCGATGAAACCACAGGCATGATTTTAATGATGAGGCTTATTGACTACTTGCTAACTAATTATGGTACTGTCGATCGCGCCACAACCATGGTTAATAGTTTGGAATTATACATATCCCCAGCAACCAACCCCGATGGAACTTATTATGGTGGAAACCAATCTGTTGCCAACGCGCGTCGTGCCAACTACAACGGAGTTGACATAAACCGCGATTTTCCTGATCCACGAATTGGTGCAAATGCTCCCTACGCCACGGAAACACAACTTATGATGGATTATGCCGAGGCACACAGCTTTGTTTTTGGTGCCAATTTCCACGGTGGAATTGAGTTGGTTAACTATCCATGGGATGCCTGGTTAAGCTCAGTGAATCCACATGCCGATAACGACTGGTGGGATGCCGTTAGCCGCGAATATGCCACCTTGGCACAAAACAACAGTCCTGCTGGATATATGACAGGCGAAAACAATGGTGTTACCCATGGTGGCGACTGGTACGTAGTAAGTGGTGGCCGTCAGGACTATATGAACTATTTCCATAATTGCCGTGAGGTTACCATCGAAGTTTCAAATACAAAGCTTCTATCAACCGACCAGTTGGTTGCCCACTGGAATTACAACCGCGAGGCCATTCTTACCTACATTGAGAATATTTACGATGGAATTCAGGGTTATGTACTCAACGCCGAAGGGGAACCTCTGGATGCAACAATCACTGTGGTTGGCCACGATAAGGATAATTCTCATGTAGTAACAAATCCGGCACACGGAAATTACTACAGAATGATTGAGGCGGGTACCTACACATTGAAATTCGAATCGTACGGATATATACCACAAACCATTTCGAACGTAGTTGTTACTGCCAATACCGTTACACCACTTGATGTAACCCTGCAACAAGCCAGTGTGGTGACATTGAACGGAACAGTACTAAGTTCAGCAACAGGTTTACCTTTGGAAGGTGTAAGTGTAACGCTGGAAGGAACTCCAATATCGCCCGCCCAGACAAACAGCCAGGGACAATTTCAGGTGTCAGGCATTATGGAAGGCGAATATCCCGTAAAATTTGTAAAAACAGGGTATATGAGCAAAACCGTTACCTTGAACATTTCTCAGTCCATGGAAGCTCCGGTTGTTTTGATGGATGAATTTAGTGGCTTTTCATTCGAGGACGGCGTTGTTCCTGCAAATTTCGCTTTCACCGGAAATCAGAACTGGACAATTGTTTCGGGAGTTGCCTACGATGGCGACAAATCCATGAAATCGGGTGCCATTACCCACAGCCAGACAACGACCATGACCTATACTTTCAATGCCGAATCGGCCGGTGACGTGACTTTCTATGCAAAAGTTTCCAGCGAAGCCAGTTATGATAAACTGGAATTTTTTATTGATAACGTTTCAAAAGGCACCTGGAGTGGTGACATTGACTGGACCCTTCGTTCATTTCCTGTAACTACCGGATCGCATACGTTGAAATGGACCTATTCAAAGGATGGTTCCGTTAGCAACGGCACCGATGCTGCTTGGGTTGACTTTATTTCAGTGCCTGGTTCAACAAATGCAAACCCAATTCCTTACATCACGCCACGTTCGATTGTACATGAAACTATTGAGGTCACTTCATCAATGGAAATGGAAATCAGAAACGTGGGACAAGGAACCCTAAATTATTCAGTCACAATTGAAAATGCAGCTCAAAACACCTGGTTAACCCTTGAGGATATCAACGGAAACCTTGCACACAATGAAAGTGGTGTTGTAATCCTGAATTTCAACTTCAGTGGAATGAACTTTGCTCAATACACAGCCAACGTGCTTGTCGATGTAGTTGATAGTATTATTACAGTACCTGTAACGGCAAGCTATTTGGTTGGTATTCCAGAATTACAAAACCATGGATTCGCTATTTATCCAAACCCTGCAAAAAATCAGGTAAATGTCCGGATTCATGATTTTACCGATAACGCGACAATGACAATTTACTCAGTTTCGGGACCTAAACTGTCAGAAAACAAACTCAATTCCGACAATTCGTCGTTTACTATCAATGAGTTGGGAATTGCCACCCTGGGAGTCTATATTGTGCAAATAAAAACAGCTAATGCAACCTGGCAGAAAAAATTAGTAGTGCAATAAACCTTGGGATACTATTACCAAAAGGTTATGAAACGCCCATGCCGACAAACGATTTTCAGACACACAAACGAATGTTCAAAATCGGCATGAAGTTCCAGGTGATTTTAAACTGAAAAATTTTGAACACATAAAAAGGGGCTGTCTAAAAAGCTCCCGGTTTGTCATCGCGAATGCAACATAGTAATCTATTTTACTTGATAATCAGAAGTTTACCTCGTCGTTCCTTCTTGCAATGACGTGCTTTTTGGACTTTTTAGACACCCTCTTTTGTGTTTTCGGCAGGTTTATTGCATTTACCGTTAATCTCTGAAAATAAGTTTTCTAAACCATTTAAAACTTGATGCTATGACTGATATACAAATCCGTGAGTTTCTTCGTGAAATTCAACTCTTCAACGGCTTGTCCGATACCGAACTTTCCATATTCAGCGGGGCATTTCAAATTAAAAACTACAAAACGGGCGACCACCTTTTTAAACAAAATACCAACCGTGAGGCCATTTTTGTAATTTTCTCCGGCGAAGTGGAGCTTTACATCCGCCTGCCCCATGGCGAAGAGAAGCGCATTGCCTATTTCGACCGTTATGACTTTTTGGGCGAGGGGGCGCTGCTAGACAATTCACCGCACAGCACCAATGCCCGGGCCATGTCCGAGGTAACAATTCTGGAAATCACGCGCAAGGATTTTCTTCCTGTCTTCGAGAAACACCCCAATATTGCCATCAATATTCTGAAAAGCCTTTCCACTGTCGTGCAACGACGCATGCACAATGCCAACGCCCAGTTGGTCAATGCCGGCGCGCAGTACATCACAAGCCGGACACGCATTGAAAATGACCTTTTGGGCGACCGCGAAGTGCCCGATCACGCCTACTACGGCGTGCAAACGCTAAGGGCGCTTGAAAACTTTAATATCAGTGGTGTAACTTTACAATACTATCCTTCTCTGATTCAGTCGCTAGCAATTGTTAAAATGGCTGCAGCCCGTGCCAATTTCGACCTGGGCCTGTTGCCAAAAGAAATTACCGATGCCATTTGCTATGCCTGCGATGAAATTATGAAGGGAAAATTCCACCGCCATTTTGTGGTCGATATGATTCAGGGCGGAGCCGGAACCTCAACCAACATGAACGCCAACGAGGTTATTGCCAATCGCGCTTTGGAAATACTGGGACATAACAAAGGCGAGTACAAATATTGCAGCCCCAACGACCATGTAAACCTCAGTCAAAGCACTAATGACGCCTACCCAACCGCCATTAAAATTGCGTTGTTGTACAGCAACATCAAGTTTGTAGAGGTTTTGAAGGATTTAATTGACGCTTTCTGTCGTAAAGCATACGAATTCAGGGATGTAATTAAAATGGGCCGTACCCAGCTGCAAGACGCCGTTCCCATGACCCTAGGCCAAGCCTTCGAGGCTTATGCTGTTACTTTGGAAGAAGAAGTTGAGCGTTTGGAAGGAAACGTGCAGCTATTTACTGAAATTAACATGGGAGCAACCGCCATTGGAACGGGCATCAACGCCGATCCCGAATATAGCGGAATTGTGGTGGAACACCTGCGCAAAATCACCGGATTTGACCTGAAACTGGCCAAAAACCTAATTGAAGCCACGCAAGATACCGGAGCGTTCATTATGTACTCCTCAGCTGTGAAACGACTGGCCGTTAAACTTTCCAAAATTTGCAACGACTTGCGCATGCTTTCCAGCGGACCGCGAACCGGAATTAACGAAATAAACCTGCCGCCAATGCAACCGGGTTCTTCTATCATGCCGGGCAAGGTTAACCCAGTAATTCCCGAGGTGGTGAACCAAATTGCATTCAAAGTTATTGGAAACGATTTGTCAGTTACCTTGGCCTCCGAAGCCGGACAGCTGGAACTGAATGTCATGGAACCGCTCATTGTTCAAAGCCTGATGGAAAACATCGAGATGCTGAAAAACGGCATGGACACGCTACGCTATCGCTGCATCGATGGCATTACTGCCAACGTGGAACATTGCCGCCAAATGGTACACAACTCCATTGGTTTGGTAACAGCTTTAAACCCTATAATTGGCTACAAAGCCTCCACAAAATTGGCTAAGCAGGCGTTGGAAGAAAACCGTTCGGTTTATGATTTGGTTCTGGAAAACCAACTAATGTCCAAAGAGGAACTCGACAATGCCCTGGCACCCGAAAACATGCTGAAACCCCGGAAAATGACCGGTCAGAAATAAGAAAAACTAAGGTTCGATTGGTAAAAGGGACGGTTTCCGGTAGATGGGAACTGTCCTTTTTCGTTACTTTCGGACTAAAAACAAAAAACGCCTATATCTCTATTTTCAGCAATTGAGGTTTTAGTATCGTCGGTTTCGCTCGAAGTTTTTTGGGGGGATAGATTCGGCGTCGCTCGAGGCAACACCGACACTAACTTACTGACTGCGGGATGCCGACGCCGGATGACCTCCAACCAACATACTTTGCCGCAACATCTTTATTTACTAACTTTCCCAATCGCCCGCCAGAATAATCGGGATACGATGAGTATTCCCAATCCTCGGGGTTTGCAACAAGTCGGGCCTTTACGGGGATTTTCACGAAATAATGCACCCTGTTTTCATATAAATGGTAATAAAACAAGCGCCGTTTCAACCATAATTCCACCATGGCGCACGTGCCGTTGCAATGCGGTATCTGTTTTTGTATTTGTCTATGGTTGGCTATATCCCTGCCACTAAAGAAGCAAGAAATCGATTAACTTTAAGTGCTTTATACCTTTATAGGTAGATGTTATTGGAAATTCGTCCATGGAAATAACGTACTTTGGGTAGTTATCGGGGATACGCATTAAATTTCCAAATTCGCGTCCAACTACTTTTTCGTTGCTTAAAATATAGGTGCATTGGAAATACGAAAATTCTCCCTTTAATTCCGCAATAAAATCTATTTCTCTATCACTATCCTTACCAACGGTAACATTATATCCTTTGTATATTAGCTGATTGTAAACAACATTCTCAATAATTTTAGCAATATCGTTTGGTTTAAACCCTATAATGCAATTTCTTAGACCTAAATCCTGAAAGTAGTATTTTTCGCCTGTTTCAAAAATTCGTTTTCCAACAATTTCTTGTCGGGGCACTCTGCTAAGAAAATTAGCACCGCATAAATAACCCAAATATGAAACCACTGCCGGGACTGATTTCGGTTGTTTTTGCGATTTTAAATACTCCGAAATTCGCGTTGCTGACACAACACTCCCAATATTATCGGCTACAAACCGGGTAAGGTTCTCAAGAAAAGGAATATCTCTAATTTGATTTCTGCTCACTATATCGCGATAAAGTATGGTAGCGTATATGTTTTTCAGGTAGTCGAAAACCAAGTCGTCGTCGTTGGGCAAATTGCTAATAAATGGCAATCCTCCATGTTTCAAATATCGTTCAAGAGCGTTTTTATCGGCCTGTATCTCATTAAATTCTAAAAATTCAGTAAAAGAAAGGCTCTGTACAAAAATCTCAATTTGCCTACCACTTAAGAATGTTGCCAGTTCACTTGAAAATATATTTGAATTGCTTCCCGTAACATATATATCGTAATTTCCGTCGGACAACAAGCTGCGGAGTACCTTTTCGAAGCCCTCAATTTCTTGTATCTCATCAATAAACAGATAATTCTGTGATGGCGAGCTATTGGCTTTAATATGCGCGTGTAAATCTTGGGACGTTTTTATTTCTTCAAACTCGAATTTTTCAAAATCAATAAAAATAATGGTTGCATTTGTGTTTTGTTCCTTTATCTCATCGATTATCTGTTTTAACAAATAACTTTTTCCAACCCTACGCTGACCTGTAAGCACTTTAATAAGTGGCTTATTGAAGTAGGGACGAATGCTCTGTAAATACTTTTCTCTTTTTATATTTTTTGTCATAAATATACTTTACATTTTTTACAAAATTACAAATATTATTAAATATACTTTACGATTTCAATTCCAAATTCGCGTTTTTTCATTTTAATATGCATGAATTTCTACTCTTTGTGTCGCTAGAAGTTTTCTCGTGAATAGCGGGGCTGTCTAAAAAGGCAGCCCCTTTTTTTTAGTGTATTGCATTTGAATAAACC
>JBBISE010000178.1:0-6854 GCA_037441445.1 Salinivirgaceae bacterium | reverse complement strand
AACTACGAATACTGCAGATGCCAGAAAATATGGGGTTGGTGGGGTGGATACTTTCGTCCGATGAATAATGGGGCTGATACAAAAACAAGAGTGTGTAATCAACACGACGTGATTTTCGCGAGCCAGAAAGAATTCTAATATTCCGATTGAATACAGTTTAGCAATCTAAAGTACCCTGAATGAGGCATTAAACAGGAACACCTTTGTATTCAAATATTCTCGATCAATTAATCAGTGCAGTAAACGTTAACTGAGAAACTTTTGTAACTCACTGGATATTTTTTTGGATTATAGAGATAACATGACAACAGGGGATTTGGGGGCAAATCGCCAGGGTTTATGCGTATAATATCTTTTATGGAAAAATTCATCCATTCACCAGGCTTTATTTTCTCGTTGTTTAAAAATGATAGGTTCTTTGAATCGTAATACACATTCTTTGTTTTCTTTTCGTCGCTAATTGCAAACACAAATTGGGGTAACGAGTCTATGGGTTTGGCAGGAAGCATTGCATCAAAGCTTACTTCTATTTTCATAGCACTAGTTTTGGGATAAAATTGGAACTGAGTCTCCAAAGGAAAAACATTTTTATTATCAATTAGCTCTATATTCCTTACGTCTCTGAAGCACTCTTTACTGAAATGTAATGTTTCGTATGACAAGGAATCGGGGATTAGTTTGTTGGAGTAACATACATAATTATTGATAGTCTCAAATTGATTCTTAAAATTATCGATCTCCGCCATAAGCTTGCCATCCTGTATTTCCGAAATATTCAAATCTTTATCTACAATTCGATACAAGACACCCTGAGTTTGAAAGAACTTTTCCCATACCACATTTTGAACACTTTTGTTCCATCCCAGCAATGGCAATTTTTGGTTTGAATTAAAGCCGGATGATGTATCCAATGGATTGCCAAGAAAAGAGTTAAGGGATGGTATTTTTATGTTTTCCCGTGATTGTAAAAGCGCAACCAGCGTTGGTGTTACATCTTTATGGGATACAATCGATGAAAACACCTTTGCTTTCGTCTGTAAGGGCGAATATAAGATTAAAGGAACATGATACTTCCCTAATACATTTTTTGGAGCATAATATCCTTGATGATCACCGGTAATAACAAATATCGTATTTTCAAAATCGGCCCGTTTGCGGAAACGCTGAAAGAAATCACGCAAAACATCATCAAAATACATAAAGGAACCCAATTGCTCTCTTATTTTTAACATATCTGCTTTTGTTTCTTGCGGCAACGATTGCTTTTTTAAGGCATCCTCAAATTTCTGGACATATTCAACGCTTTTTTCATACTTAAATGGCGGATGTGTGGTTATAGTAACATAAACCTGGACAAAGGGTTGTGATTGGATGGTATCTAACAACTGTAACCCAAAATCAAATGTCGCATCATCGGGGTATCCATAGCTCCATTTACTCTCGGGATCCATCCGGGTGTACTTTTCCGGGAAATGATAACTAATATATTTCGTACCCTGATTGCGCATGAATGATCCCTGATTGTCGAAATATAGTGGTGAACCCGCAATAAAAAAGGAAAAGTAATTATTTGCATTCAATATTTTAATCAACGATGTGTGGTTGGGATATTCAGGCAACATGTTAAATCCTTGCTTCCCATGTGGCAAAGATCCCAGAATTGCTGGAAGAGCTTCAAAGGAAAGGGGGGCTGTGCTTAAACAATTTTCCCAATACAGGCCCACTCTTGTGAGTGAATCCAAAAATGGCGTAATAAAATTACCATACCTGGCCCTATTGCCACAAAAATCGCGAGATAGGCTCTCGACAATAAGAATAACAATATTAGGCGCTTTGCTTTTTATTGTAATATAATCGCCCAGAACATTGTTTGTGGTACTCGTCTTCAAGAGCGGAAACTCTTCTGAAACAAATTGTTGTTTCATGGTATTCTGGTACTCATGAATCTGTTTTTGAATACCGTCAAAACTGACATTGTCTTCTTTCGTTGATTGAAAGAAAACACTTTCTATTAGAAATTGCAATTTATTGCTTTTGTATTCCACTCCCGTTCCCTTGATGCGATACGCAATGTTGTAAACACCAAAAACCAAAATGAGAAAAATTGTAACGGCGATCAATTTAGGATTCAATCTCAATTTTTTCTTTACGGTTAAAAGAAAAACATAAAAAGTTAAGATGACGATAAATACAGAGATGTTCCAAAAAGTAACCAATCCAGATGATTTTACAGCAAATAAAGTATTGTCAACTGATTGGGAAAACAGCTCACTATCAAGAGGGGCTCCGCGTTGACTGTGGAAAAAGATTAAACCAATTTCCCCCACTATGTATAAAACATGTGTTGAAATAATAACAATTTTCGCCAAGCATTTCCAAAGAATCAATAAAGGTAAAACCACCAAACCAGTAATAACGGAAAAAGACATCCAAAATAGAATATCATAATAAAAACCCGATAGTTGAAGGGTCAAATAATCCTCCGGGACAATTAAGTGGTGTTGCAGATAGAATAGTTCGAACATCCTGATTGCCAAAATCAATGGCAATAGTATTACTTGAAATTCAATGAAATATCTCAGTATATTGTTTCTCTCAATAAACATAAGGTTTGTATTTTTTTTCTTCATTATTCGTGACCGATGATTTTGAAGGAAATATTGTCGTATATTATTTGCTGGTTGTTCGAATTATAAAGGTAGGTTTTAAGAAGTTTATTTTTCGTTTCAAAATTAGCCGGAATTGTGATTACCTTGTCGAAATAAAGAACACCGTTTTCATCAATTAGATCATTCGGCTCTAGTAAAAAACGATCGTATGATATTGATTTGTCGTTGTCGTGCAAAGCAACGACAACCGAAGGGAAAAGGTCCTTTAAATTAGCTGGTAGCTTTACTGCAAATCGAAGTGCCACATCGACAGATTGAAAGTTGTCAACGAAAAGGTAGTTACTAACAAGAGAACCATATAATCTATCAGGGGTAGTAATAGCCGACTTATTTCCAAAAATAGCATTGGTTGAAACGATTTCATTATCATTGAAGAAATGAGGGATAGTTTTAGATTCAAAGTCAATGTAGGTATCACGTAAAGAGGCCACAATCCGGGGACGCTTGGTGACATTGGACGGCATTAGGGCGTTTCTGCTAATAACGTAATTGTTCAATGTATTAAATGTTTTAATCCGCTCATTCATCAAATCCTTTTCGTTGTCGCTTTCAACACGTTTCAGTTGCAAATTATCCTTTATTTGGTATACAATATCGTCCGAAATCAAAATACTGTCATGCAAATAGCCTCTGATTTTGTTTGCAGTATCAAAAATTGCCATGCGTTTTGTGGCTTTAAAATGCGTCGTGAATTCCAAACCAGATCCAAACCAATGCGATTGCAATGGGATTTTTTGATCCGATGTTGCTTTCATGTATGCCAAAATAGTTGGCACAATGTCGAGGTGCGATACCATGTTTAAAAAAACTTCTGGTTTTTTTAAACATTCGGAATAGATAATCAATGGTACCCTGTATTTATCCAAAATTGATGTTGATTGTATTTGCTCATTTAGGTTATCGCCAGTAATGATAAATATAGTGTTCTTATATTCTGGGTTTTTCTTGTATGAATTAATCAATTCTCGCAAAGCATTGTCTGTGTAAAATAAGGAGGCAAACGAATTAATGTTTTTTTCGAAATCAAACACTTCGGAACCTTTTAATTGGTTTTTGCTGATGTGATTTCTAAAGAGACTTTTCCATTTTTCCTTTTCTTCATAAAATTCTGGATATCGAGATGATATTGTATAATAAACATCAACAAAGGGGATGTCTGTTAAAGAAAGATAACTAAATCGTTGCTGCACCAATTCCAAATCGTTCCAACCCAAAAATGTGGATGTTCCATTTGGTTTATTCATAACATTTGGATCGCGGTTAACAATAGGGGTTTTTGTTTTATTGAGGGATAAATAGTGCAAAATGCCATCACTTTCAAGATCTCCACCATAGAAGAAAGAATTTGTATAACCGAGATCGTTTGCAATTCCAAGAAAGGACATATGGTTGGGCATATCATTTCTAAGCAGTGTAAAACCGTTTCCAAAGGGAACCGAACTGAAGATAGATGGTAAGGTTTGTGATGTGTTGATCGATGTAGAAAAACAATTTGGCCAATAAAGGCTATTGTTGGCCAACGAGTCAAGAAAGGGAGTTACCGATAAACCCTTTGCATTTGGGCCACTGTGCAACGATCCATATCCGCCAACAACAACGAACACAAAGTTTGGTTGCTTGGAAGGTTGCTTAAAATAATCTGCCAGGTTGTTTCTAGTTTCCATTTGACGATAAAATGGATAGTTAACATCGGTGGATTCAAATTCTGGGAAATCGTTTCTAAACTTTAATAAGGCCGCTTTATAATCTTCTGATAATTGTGTTTGGGTTTGGTTTCGAATAACGCTTTCGGCAAAATAAACTGGGTAGTTTAGAGCCTGAAAATACAATTTCTCGCTTTTAAATTTTGATTTCGGAGGGTTGATATACATGGGTTTTGGTGTAAAACCCGCTACAATTATTGACAACAAAACTAAAGCGGAAGTAAAAGTGGACACGAATTTGATTCTGTTTCCAACAAAAAAACATACAATACCTGAGCCAATAAAAATAAATCCCCACAAACTCAATATTTCAAATGTCTGTTGATGGTTTCCTGAAACTACCTTTACCGAGTATAACAGAGTATTCACACATGGTGTTTGAACACTAAGATAATAGTAGCTCAGGTATCCTGATAAAACAACCAATGGAAGCGTTGTGAGGTAAAGAAATAGAGTTGCGCCAAATTTATTCAATGCAACCAGTAAGAAAGTTGGGATAATAAGTAAAACAAACCAGCGAGAGCACACTAAAACGTCTCTAAGTGTTCCGTAATAGAGGTGCAAAAAATCTGCACTACTAGCGGATCCCTCAATTGTTGTCCACAACATCATTAAAAGCCTGATGACAACGATAGAAAAAACGGTGATAGAAAAGAATTTTGTAAGTAAGGATAAACTGTCCTTTAAACGATACTTTTCTACAAAACCAGAAATTCGCTTTCGTTCAAAAAAATTGCCTAAGTTGTTTCTAATGCTTATAATCGTATTGTTTACAAAATTGTGCAAACTTTTTGCCATTAACGCTACTCCTGTAACAATTAAAAGAAATATCAAAGCGTAGAATAATTTAATCCACCATGGGCCACCACCAATGAGTCCAATTACTTGTGGCCTGAAAAAACCATGAATCGCGAACAAATACATACTGATGTTTCCGTAATAAACATATGTATTGTTTTCTGAAAGGGAGGATTTGTGACGCTGAAACAGCCATTGAAACAAGGAATACATTAGAAGACTGAGTGCCAAAAATGTAAAGGGATAGCCTGAAAAGTGAAAGTTTCCCCATATAAACACGGCTAATGATAAAAAGACAACAGACAACGGAATCCTGATTTTGGGGTTGATAGCTAAAAATATACCTAGGGCAAATTCAGGAAGATGCCCTGGTGCATTGGCCATTATGTATAGTTTTGAGTCTAAAAGCGGGCGGTAAGTGATAAAAATCAGCAAGTAAGCAATTATTGAAACAATAACCAGGCCGTGTATTTTCCATTGCTTTACTACATAATAAACAAGTGGGAAAAGGATGTATAGTTGGAATATTAAGCTATAAAACCACCACGGCCCGTTAATTGTCAGAGCCTCATCTGGCAACCAGTTGTTAATCATTAAAAGCTTATAACTTATTTGTGTCCACCAAGTAACATCAGGATATCCACCACGGGTATAAGCCAAATACACCAATAAAACAAAAATACCGATTAAAAAAGTGGGGTATATTTTTGATATTCTGGATTTAATATACTGAAAACTTGATCCTTGAAATTTTAAATATGACAAAGCCAGCCCATACCCGCTTATTAAAATAAACAGTTGAACACCAAAATGTCCAAAATAGGAAAATAAAATATTTATAATTTCAGTTGGCGTTTCAATTATTTGATTAACGAGGCGTTCGCCTCGTGTTATCGAAAAATCAAATTCATTTTCCCCCGGGTTTGGTGCAACCCAATGCAAAAAATTATGCAACACGATAAATAGGATGCCAACGCCCTTGATATATGATGTCTGATGCTTGCTTAATTGCAGATTTTCAATGTGCCACTTCATTTCAATAGTTCGTTAAACTTTTACATAAATGTTTGATTTTCAACAAAATAAGTACTGGAAAAATCTGGCAAAGCTCCTGATAATCAGTAACTTAACGGATTAACCATAATCTGATTAAATTATGACGCTCAGGGACCAAATATCATACAAGACATTGATAAACAAATGTTTAAAAAATATGCCAAAAATAAATCTGTGGAGAAAGTCGTTTCTTCCGGAAACGTTTTTGCTCTTCCTATCTATCAAGGGTCGAATTAACTTTCTTCAGCTTGCAAGATACGGAAAATTTTGTGAACAACGGTTCAGACAACAGTTTGAAAAGCAGTTTGACTTCCTGTTGTTCAATAAAGAACTTACTCTTTCTCAGGGTAGTGGGAGGTTTCTGCTAGCATTCGATCCTATCTATATTAGTAAATCGGGGAAAAAGACTCCTGGCGTTGGTTGGTACTGGTCAGGTTGCGCTAACAGTGCCAAACGGGGTCTTGAAATTGCAGGGCTTGCGGCAACAGATATTGATAATCACACGGCTTTTCATATGTTTATAATTTTTCGGTTTACGGCCATATGGAACTTCATGCCGACTTTAATCATGCGCTTGTGTGTCGAAAAATCGGTTGTCGGCATGGGCGTTTCATATGTTTATATTTTC
>JBBISE010000177.1:0-6893 GCA_037441445.1 Salinivirgaceae bacterium | reverse complement strand
ATTCAAATGCAATACACTAAAAAAAAGAGGCTGCCTTTTTAGACAGCCCCTTCTATGATTGACTAACTTAGTTAGAGTTTCTTTTTTACTTCCACTTCTTCAAAAGCTTCAATAAAGTCGCCAACTTTTATGTCGTTGAACTTATCTACGTTCATTCCACATTCAAATCCGTTAGCTACCTCGCGAACGTCTTCCTTAAAGCGTTTCAAGGAGCCTAATTCACCAGTGTACACCACAATACCATCGCGGATAACCCGCACTCTGTGCGTACGCTTGATTTTTCCCTCGCGGATGATACATCCGGCAACGGTACCTACCTTTGTAATTTTGAATACATCCAGGACTTCTGCTGTTCCTACAATCTGTTCTTTGATTTCAGGAGCAAGCATTCCCTCTATTGCATCACGGATTTCGTTAATGGCATCGTAAATGATGGAATAGAGACGGATATCAATTTCCTCAGCCTCGGCCAGTTTACGGGCAGCCATTGAAGGTCGTACCTGGAAACCTACAATAATAGCATTGGAGGCGGCAGCCAGCAATACGTCCGATTCCGAAATTTGTCCAACAGCCTTGTGTATAACATTAACCTGGACTTCGCTGTTCGACAGTTTAAGTAATGAATCACCCAATGCCTCAATGGAACCATCCACATCCCCTTTAACAATCAGGTTGAGTTCCTGGAAGTTTCCAATAGCTATGCGGCGTCCGATTTCGTCAAGAGTGATATGTTTCTGCGTTCTTAAGCTTTGTTCACGAGCCAAATGGTCGCGTTTCATAGCTATCTCCTTGGCTTCGCGGTCGGTTGACATTACATTGAATTTGTCGCCTGCCTGCGGAGCACCGTTCAATCCCAGAATTAGAATAGGGGTTGATGGCCCTGCTGATTTCACACGCTGTCCGCGTTCATTGTACATGGCTTTGATGTGTCCGTAGCAAGTTCCTGCCAGCACGATATCGCCAATATTCAGCGTCCCGTTCTGTACCAATACAGTGGCTACATAACCCCGTCCTTTGTCAAGCTGGCTTTCAATTATTGTTCCTGATGCACGTCTGGCCGGGTTGGCCTTTAAATCAAGCAAATCCGATTCGACCAGTACTTTCTCCAGCAGGGCGTCAACATTAAGGCCTTTTTTAGCTGAAATATCTTGTGATTGATATTTTCCTCCCCATTCTTCAACAAGGATGTTCATGTTGGCTAACTCTTCCTTGATTTTTTCTGGGCGGGCGTTTTCTTTATCTATTTTGTTTATTGCAAATACAATGGGCACCCCTGCTGCTTGAGCGTGATTAATGGCTTCGCGGGTTTGGGGCATTACATTGTCATCGGCAGCAACAACAATAATGACAACGTCGGTTACCTGTGCCCCACGTGCACGCATGGCTGTAAAGGCCTCGTGACCCGGAGTATCAAGGAAGGTTATTATTCTTCCGTTTGCAAGTTCAACACTATAGGCTCCAATATGTTGGGTAATTCCACCTGCTTCACCGGCAATAACATTGGCTTTCCGAATCCAGTCAAGAAGCGATGTTTTTCCATGATCTACGTGTCCCATTACGGTCACAACAGGCGAACGTGTAATCAGTTCCTCTTCGGTGTCTTCTTCTTCGTCATTAATTGCCTCGAGGACTTCAGCGGCAACAAACTCAATTTTAAACCCGAATTCGTCAACCACCAAAGCCATGGTTTCGGCATCAAGTCGTTGGTTAATAGACACGAACAATCCCATGTTCATGCAGGTAGTGATAATCTCGTTTACTTGTACGCCCATCATGGTTGCCAGGTTGTTAACAGAAACAAACTCGGTAACTTTCAGTACGTTTTTTGTTGCTTGTTGTTCCTCGCTGTCATGAACTTGCCTGAGGTGTGCTGCGTCGCGTTTGTCGCGGCGGTATTTTGATGTTTTTGACTTAGTCTTGGTCGTCAGTCTGGCTAACGTGTCCTTAATTTGTTTTGCTACGTCATCCTCGTTTATTTCGGGCTTAACGGGCAATCTCTTTTTCTGGAACTGGGGTTGCTTTTTCTTTTGGTCTTGTTGTCCCTCGCGTTGTGGTTTGGCAAATTCAATGGCCCGTGGTTTTGGGGTTCCTGTTTGCTCCGGAGTACCTGTACCTTCGCCCTTTTCCTTTTTAATCCGTTTGCGGCGTTTTTTCTTTTTCTTACTTTCACTGCTCTCTTCTGCAGCAACGGGCCCGTTAGTTTTCTTTCTTTTATCGTCCGGAAGCTCAATTTTCCCAATTACAGTCGGCCCGGTTAATTTCTCGAATTTCGATGGAATAAACGAGTCTTCCTTTTTTTCAGGAACAACAACCGTTTCAGGTGTTTTTACAATTTCTTGTTTTGGAGTTTCCGTTTTTTGTGGGTGCGGTTGTTTGTTTTCCTTTTTAGGATGACCTTTTTGATGTTGCTGGTTTTCGTGATGTTCCTTGTTTTTCTTTTGGTTCAAATCTATTTTTCCAACGACAACCGGCCCTTGCGTTTTGGGGATTTCGGTTTTAATTTCCGTGGTTTTTGCCGGTTGCGGTTTCTCCTGCCGCTCTTCCTGCTTCTGGGGCACCTCCTGTTTTACCTCTGGTTTTGGGGTCTCGGCCTTTGGTTTTGGCTTGTCGAGGTCAATTTTGCCAACAACTTTGATATCGGGTTTTGAAACTGCTTTTTGAATTTCTCCTTCTTTTTTTACAGGTTTCCTGTCTTCCACTTTCGATGATGTGAAATCGGTGATTCTTATCTCCTCATCGTCCTCGGCACTTTGGTCATTGATCTGATCAATGGTGACGGCCTTTGGTTTAGCTTGGGTTTTTAGGATGTTCAGTTTTTCTGACTCCTTTTTCAAGTGTATGTCAGTAGCATATTCTTTAAAAAGAACGGTGTATGCATCATCTTCAATCTTACTGTTGGGATTGTTTTCGATGTGGATGCCTTTTTTTTCAAGAAACTGGACGATGGTGTTGATCCCAACATTAAATTCCTTGGCTACTTCGCGGAGTCTTGATTTTTTTCCTTCAACCATAATGTGCTACTAACTATTGTATAAAATAAAACGCAAAAATAAATCAAAAACAGGGATTATTCAAACTCGGACCGTAAAACCCTTAAAACATCCTGAATGGTTTCTTCTTCAAGGTCTGTACGGGATATTAATTCTTCGGGGGTTAATTCAAGCACACTTTTAGCTGTGTCGCAACCAATTGATTTCAGTATATTAATTACCCACTCATCAATTTCATCGCCAAATTCTTCGATGTTTACATCTTCTTCATCTTCCACGTCGTCGCGATAGACGTCAATTTCATATCCGGTAAGTTGGCTTGCTAATTTTATGTTGGCTCCGTTTCGTCCTATGGCCATGGACACCTGGTCGGCAGGCAGGAAAACTTCGGCGGTCTTATTCTCCTCATCAATTTTTATTGTTGTAATTTTTGCCGGGGTCAGGGCCCTTGATATGAATAAGTTTGTGTTGTTGGTATAATTAATGACATCGATATTTTCGTTCCTCAATTCACGCACTATACCGCGTATCCTTGATCCCTTCATTCCAACACAGGCTCCAACGGGGTCAATTCTGTCGTCGTAGGATTCTACGGCTACTTTGGCCCTTTCGCCGGGTATGCGTACAATTTTCTTGATTGTAATAAGTCCGTCAAAAATCTCCGGTACTTCCATTTCAAATAACCGCTCCAGGAAAATTTCCGATGTACGGGATAGTATGACCTGCGGATTTCCGTTTTTGTATTCAACACGCACAACCACAGCTTTTACTGTATCAGCCTTGTGGAAGAAATCACTGGGGATTTGCTCAGCCCGGGGCAATATTAATTCCGTTCCTTCGTCATCGAGCAACAGTATTTCTTTTTTCCATACTTGGTAAACTTCAGCCGAAATGATGTCTCCAACCCGCTCTTTATATTTATTAAAAACGTGTTCTTTCTCAATTTCCATAATTTTTGCCGCCAGGTTTTGGCGCAATGCTAATATGGCACGACGGCCAACATCTTCGAAACGGAATTCGTTGGAAACTTCTTCGCCGATTTCGTAATCGTCTTGTATTTTTCGGGCTTCAGTTAAAGTAATTTCTGTGTTTGGATCCGTCAATTCGTTGTCGGCTACAATAACACGGTTATGCCAAATCTCGAAGTCTCCCCGGTCGGGGTTGATAATGATATCGTAATTGTCTGCATTTCCATATAGTTTCACCAATGTGCTGCGGAATACATCTTCAACAACACGCATCATGGTTGAGCGATCAATGTTTTTTTGCTCTCTAAACTCTGAAAAAGTTTCAATTAAATTTAAAATTTCCATATTGCCAATCGATTATTGAAAATTTATATGTTCGGTGGCCGACTTGATTTCGTCCCAAGTCAACGTTATGCTTGTGCATTGTTCGGTTTTTAATAGTTCCTGTTCCTCGGCAGGCAGAGCTTTCAACGCTTTTTTGCTGTACTTAGCAGGGGACTGTGAAATGACAATGCCGTTGTCCTCCACTTTATGAAGGGTTTCAATGCATTTCCGGCCATTCTTTAACACAAGCTCGATTTTTTTGCCCACTACTTTTTCGTATTGTTTGCGGACTAAAAAAGGCTGTCCAATACCGGCCGAAGTTACTTCCAGTGAGAAATCCTCCTTATCTCTGTCAAAGTTCGACTCGATTTGACGCGACAAGTGGACACAGGTGTCTATGGTAATGCCCTGGGGGTGGTCAATCCTGACAAGGATGTTGTTTCCCGGCGAGACGTGTATCTCGACAATAAAGATTTCCGAATCAGCGATGTTCTGATTTACAACTTCTTCGATTTGTTTTGCTGTTATCATAGGTTTAATAAAGAAGGGGACATTTGTCCCCCTGCCAATCGTTCACAGTCAATTTCGGTGCAAAGATAGTATGTTTTTTACAAAAACAACTCTTTTTCAGGCATAATTTGCACATAATGGAAAAAAGGCTTTATTTTGTAGTACTTTTCAACGTTCAGTTGTTTACATTGAAATCGTTGCCAACCTGCTCTTTTTTTTGAAGTATTATGCAGATTACAGAAAAACACATTATTATCAGCAATCGGGATATTTACACACGAATTGCCTCGCCGGTTGGGGCAAAACCAATATGTGTGATTGTCCTTGTACATGGAATTGGCGACCATTCGGGTCGGTACATGGAATGGTTTAAAACGTTTGAACATCTTGGAATAGCCTGGCTTACAGCCGACTTGCCCGGGCATGGTAAATCTGACGGGATGCGCGGTTTTTTCAATTCCCTGCAAAGCCCTTTTGCCGTTGTGGAACAGCTATTGATTATGGCCGAGATACGTTTCCCCGGATTGCCCATTGTAATTTATGGACATTCAATGGGCGGAAACATTGCAGCAAATTTCGTTTTGCGCCGACACCCAAAAATTCAAGGGTTGATTCTAACTTCTCCCTGGCTTGGGTTGGTGAACGACCCCCCAAAATGGAAACTTCAATTAGCAAAAATCGCTGCTCTTTTTCATCGTAAGCTGGTTTTAAGCACCGGAATTACACGCGAACAACTTACCTGCGATAGCACTGTTCTTGAGAATTACCAAAAAGACCCTCTTGTGCACGGAAAAATCACGTTGGGTACTTTTCTGATTATGTATGATGCCATGCATTTTGCCAACAATAATGCCGAGCACCTACGGGTGCCAACCCTTTTGCTTCACGGAACCAACGACACCATCACTGACTGGCAAAAAACCAAAAGTTTTGGGCTGAAAATTGGACGAAAATCGAAATTTGTTTCGTTTGATGGTATGCTGCATGAACTGCATTTCGATCCTGAAAACCAAAAGGTTGCCAATGTAATTTCTTCATGGCTGCAAACCAATGTCATTGAACCCAATGATTTGCCCAATCTACCCGACTTCTAGTATTGAGAACGCAATTGTATGAAGAACCGCTGGCGAACCGAAGTAAAAGCAGGGCCATCGGCCCATAAAATCAATTACAGTACACCGGTTTTTTTTATAGGCAGCTGTTTTTCCGACAACATGTCGGAAATAATGCGCCAATACAAATTTCCGGTAAAGGCCAACCCATTTGGGGTGCTATATAACCCCTATTCTATTCAAACCGCCCTGAGACTGATCATGGGACATATTTCCATGGATGAGAGCGATTTGGTTCATCAAAATGGCTTGTGGCATAGCTTTCTGCACCATGGTTCGTTTTCAAACCCCGACAAAGATTCGTTGCTGGCCGTTACCACACGCGAGAGGGATGAAAGCCGATTGTTTTTACAAAACGCTGAATTTCTCTTTATTACCCTTGGTACAGCATGGGTTTACCGTTTTAGGAAAACCGGACGGATTGTGGCCAACTGCCATAAAATTCCCGAAAAAGAGTTTCAACGTTTCAGGCTTACGGTCTGCGATATTGTCGATGAATTTGACATTCTCATAAAGTCGTTGCTGGAGTTTAACCCACGGTTGAAGATTATTTTTACTATCAGTCCCGTACGGCATTGGAAAGACGGGGCTGTGGAGAACCAGCTCAGCAAAAGTATCCTTACCGTTTCAGTCCATCAACTGAAGGATGTTTTCGAACAGGAAGTCGGTTATTTCCCTGCCTACGAAATTGTTATGGATGATTTGCGTGACTATCGTTTTTACAACGAAGATATGGTACATCCTTCGAAGCAAGCCGTAGAATACGTTTTTGACCATTTCGGACAGGTGTTCTTCACTCCCGAAACGATGAAAACAATGACCTTGATAAAAAAAATTGTAACCGCATCGAAACACCGGCCCCTGCACTCCGATGACCCCGGCTATAAAAAGTTTTGCAGCGAAAAGCTGTTGGAAATGGAGAAATTATCAGAAATATATCCCTTTATTGACTGGCGGGACGAAAAGCAAGTGTTCAGAAAATGAAAAAG
>JBBISE010000176.1:0-6913 GCA_037441445.1 Salinivirgaceae bacterium | reverse complement strand
AAATTTATAGATTATTTCCTATAATTTCGTCCGATGAATAATGGGGCTAATACAATCAAAAGTCATGGTTGTGTAAATTTCTGTCAAAAAAAACATACAAAAAAAACGAAAACTAAACAGGTACAACGGACGCTGTATTATATAGTGATTGACAATCAAGTATTTACAATCGACAACCAGTGCATTTAACATTAAAAACGAACATTTTAGTCCATTTTTTTGTAATATTGCAATCCGTTTTAATGCAAACTGAACAAAATATAATAACTATATAGAATCATGGGAAAATTATCAGAATTGAAACCCGCTGAAGTTTGGGGTTACTTCGAAGAGATTTGCGCTGTACCAAGGCCATCGAAAAAAGAGGAAAAAATTATTGACTATATCAAAGCATTTGGCATCAAACACGGTTTAAACACCAAAGTCGATAACGCTGGAAATGTATTGATATGCAAACCAGCCACCAAAGGTTGGGAAAATCGCGCAACCATTGTTCTGCAAAGCCACATGGACATGGTTTGTGAGAAAAACTCGGATGTTGAATTTGACTTCGACAAGGATGCCATACAGCCCTACATTGATGGCGACTGGGTAAAAGCAAAGGGCACAACGCTGGGTGCCGATGATGGTATTGGTATTGCAGCCCAGCTAGCGCTTTTGGCCTCCGACAAAATTGAACATGGGCACATCGAGTGCCTTTTCACGGTTGACGAAGAAACCGGACTTTCCGGCGCTTTTGCTCTGGAACCCGGCTTTTTCAAGGGGAAAATCCTATTAAATATTGATTCGGAAGACGAAGGCGAAGTTTTTATCGGTTGTGCCGGAGGAATTGATACTCTGGCCACCTTTGAATACAGCCAGAAAAGCCTTCCATCGAAAAGCGAAGCGTATTGCCTGAAAATATCAGGTCTGAAAGGTGGTCACTCGGGCGATGATATTAATAAAGGGCTGGGAAATTCGAACAAGATAGCAGCCCGCTTTATGCTACAGGCTTCAAAAATGTTCGATGCACGCATTGCGTCCTTCGACGGTGGAAACCTGAGAAATGCAATACCGCGCGAGGCCTCCGTGGTATTCGTCGTATCCAAGAACGAGGTAAATTCATTAAATGATTTCTGTCTCCGCTTTACTGCCGATGTTAAAAACGAGCTAAAAACTACTGAACCTAACCTGGAAATTGAATTGACACACGCACGCAAACCCAAATTTGTAATTAACAGAAGCGCTCAGCAAAACCTGCTGCATGCTCTTCACGGGGTATGGCACGGAGTGGTGGAAATGAGCCGCGACATTCCCGGGTTGGTTGAAACATCAACAAATCTGGCTTCAGTAAAATTTATCGAGGGAAATAAAATATCGGTAACCACCAGCCAACGCAGTTCTGTTGACTCGCAAAAATATTGTGTGGCACAAACCGTGGCTTCCGTGTTTAAACTAGCCGAAGCAAAAGTTGAGCACACCAGCGGATATCCCGGTTGGCAACCCAACACAAAAAGCCCCATTTTGGCCGTTGCTGTCGAAGCATACAAGCAACTCTATGGAAAAGAACCTGTTGTAAGGGCTATTCATGCCGGATTGGAATGTGGCCTATTCCTTGAAAAATACCCCGAGCTGGATATGATTTCCTTTGGACCAACCCTTCGCGATGTCCATTCTCCCGATGAGCGTATCCATATAGGCTCGACACAAAAATTCTGGGATTATCTGATTGCCATTATACAAAAGGCCCCATTGAAATAGATTTGAAATAAAAATAATAGATGGTCGTTGAAACGGATATTTGACTACACAGTCAAGTAATTGTTCAACGAACCATTTTCTAAAAGCAAAGTAAGAATTCATGTTCAGGAAGATATTAATTCCCACGGCTATTCTTATGGCATTGGTTTTAGCAACCGGGGGATGGTTTTACTATCAGGTGTTCCATAAGAAGATTGCACCGAAAAACGAGCAAGGATGCCCGATGTATGTCTATCCTGAGACTACATGGGCTGAGTTGCATCAAACTTTGCAGGATTGTTTTGGAATCAAGGAGAATTTTATTTTTGAACACCTTGTCCGTTATAAAAATCTTCCCGAAACGTTCAAACCTGGCCATTATCGCTTTGACAAGCCATTATCGGCCAATAGCTTGGTTAACAAGCTAAAATCCGGTCAGCAAAATCCGGTAAAAGTGGTTTTTAATAGTGTCCGCAATCTATCTGAGCTTGCCGGAATTGTAGGAAACCAAATGATGTTTGACAGTCTCCAACTCATACAAATGTTAAAGGACCCTGCGACAGTGCAGGATTATGGTTTTTCGGGCGAAAACCTGGCCACTATGTTTATACCTAACACCTACGAAGTGTATTGGACAATGTCAGTAAACGATTTCGTTCGAAGGATGAACAGCGAGTATAAAAAATTCTGGTCTCAACAACGGGTCGAAAAGGCAAAAAAACTAAACCTAAGCCCGATTGAAGTTTCCATTTTGGCCTCGATTGTTGAAAAAGAAACAGCCGTACGCTCCGAGATGCCCGTTGTGGCCGGAGTTTACCTTAACCGTTTACGAATAAGAATGCCCCTTCAGGCCGACCCCACCGTTGTGTTTGCTTCGGGCGATTTTGGTGCACGCCGTGTAACCAACAAGATGTCGGCCATTGATTCGCCTTACAATACTTACAAAAAACAGGGACTTCCGCCCGGGCCTATCTGCATACCAGCGTCGTTTAGTATCGATGCCGTTTTAAACTACCAAATGCACGATTATTTGTATTTCTGTGCTTCGCCCAAAATGGATGGAACCCACATTTTTGCCAAAACATTGCGACAGCACAACCAAAATGCCGAAGAATACAGACGAATGTTGAATAAAATGAGGATTTACAGGTGATAAATCTAAACCCATGACAAAAAATCTAAAGCCCCTATTTGGAATCCTTCTAATTCTTGTAATTTACCGCATGATTTCGCTCGACTTACGATCGTGGGTTCCCTATGATTTGTTCAGCACCCTGAATTTCGTATCCGATTTGTTGGCTTTTGCGGTAACTTTTTTCGTAACACGCTTTTTTGTTTCAAAAAGTTTCGAAAAAGAAGTTCCGTGGTGGATTACACTATTAATCAGCATCTTACCCGCATTGGTTTTTATAATCCTCTTCCGGGTGCTGTTGATTATTGTCTTTTTATAGCCCAATGGCCGCAAATTCTTCGTTTTGGCTTTAGATTTGCTAAGCCTTGCCCGTCAGAGGTAAATCGTGTAAATTTCTGAATTAGCAGGAGATTACCAAATATTCTTCAGATATTTGCACAGAATACTTTAGAATCTTACAAGTAGGGGAACCGCTAAATCCGAATATATTTGGGTTCAAACGTCTGGGGCTGTCCATTGCGGACAGAAATGTTTTTTACTCCGAAGTTGCCGAATTTAGTGGTCATTGCAAGTAAGGCATTGATAATTAACAAACCACTAAATTTCATTTCATGGAATCATTTTTAGAAACAGGTCTGAGCCAGGATCTGCTTGACGGAATTCGCGATCTTGGGTTCGAAAAACCAACCCCGATACAGGCCGAAACCATCCCTGTACTACTCTCATCAGACAAAGATGTTGTTGCCCTGGCACAAACCGGGACCGGTAAAACAGCCGCATTTGGATTGCCAGCCATTGAACTGACCGATAGCGAATTACGCCAGGTTCAGACCATTATTCTTTGTCCCACGCGCGAACTTTGTCTGCAAATCACCAAAGATTTGAACAATTTTGCCCAATTTGTTAAAGCGCTGCGAATTACAGCCGTTTACGGTGGTGCTAACATTGTAGCCCAAATTCAGGAACTGAAACGCGGAAGCCACATTGTTGTGGGCACTCCGGGAAGGGTAATTGACCTTATTAACCGCGGAGCCTTAAAACTGCAAACTGTTCGTCGCGTGATACTCGACGAGGCCGACGAAATGCTAAACATGGGCTTTGTTGAAGATTTGGACACCATTTTGGCCGAAACCCCAAAGGAAAAGCAAACCTGGCTTTTCTCAGCTACCATGCCACCGGAAATCAGCCGAATTGCGCAAAAATACATGACCGACCCACATGAAATTTCAGTGGGGAAACGCAATTCTGGAGCCGACAATGTCAAACACGACTACTATTTGGTTCAGGCTAAGGATAAATACTCGGCCTTGAAACGAATCTGCGATATCAACCCCAAAATTTACGGTATTGTTTTTTGTCGTACCCGCCAGGAAACCAAAGATGTGGCCGACAACCTGATTGCCGATGGCTACAATGCCGATGCCCTGCATGGCGATTTGTCGCAAGCCCAGCGCGACCACGTTATGGGCCGTTTTCGTGCCAGGCACCTGCAAATGCTTGTAGCCACCGACGTGGCAGCGCGCGGCATTGATGTCGACAATCTGACCCACATCATCAACTTTAACCTACCCGATGACCCCGAAGTGTATATTCACCGAAGTGGCCGCACAGGAAGGGCCGGACGCAGCGGAACATCTATTTCCATAATCCACACGCGCGAGCAAAACCGGATAAGAATTATTGAAAAGCTGCTAAAAAAACAATTTAACCGCTGCTTGGTGCCCGGTGGCCGCGAAATTTGCGAAAAACAGCTTTTCAACCTCATTGACAAGGTCGAAAATATTACGGTAAACCCCGATGTTGCCCCCTACTTAGATTCGATTTACAAAAAATTGCAATGGTTGGAACGTGAGCAACTTATCCAACATTTCGTTTCGGTTGAGTTTAACCAGTTCTTAGAGTATTACAAGGATGCCGCTGACCTGAACGTTAAACAGGAATCGCGCCAACGCGAACCCCGCGAATTCAGGGACTCAAGAGATTCAAGAGATTCAAGAGATCGAGACAGAAATCAGGGTGGTCAGGAACGTCGTCCTTCGCGCGAGCGGGGCGATTCAGGCCGGGAAGGATTCTCGAAACTGAAAATCAATGTTGGTAATAACGATGGACTGAAACCCACGAAACTTATTGGCATTATTAACGACCGCACCCGAAACCGCGACATTGCTTTCGGAAAAATAGACGTAACCGACAATGCAACCTATTTCGAGGTATCGGCACAACACGTTAAAGAGGTGGCTTTTGCCTTGATGGGCTCATCAATTCAGGGAGTGGATGTTGACGTTGAATATTTGAAAGGTTCGCCACGCAGTGGACAAAAAGGGGAACGGCGCAGCGGCGAAAAACAAGACCGGGGTCAGGAAAGATATTCAGAGCGCAAATCAGACCGGCGATCCGATAAAAAACCGGACAAAGGATACGGAAAAAAGAAGAGACCGTTTTAAATAATAACAATCCATTTATAAAGCCTTCGGAACAAACTACCGGAGGCTTTTTCTATATCAACCCAAACGAAATGGCAATGAAACTGGGGCCGTTTATCCCACCGTGCATAATAACACCGGTCCAGGAATTTTGAGTGCGCTGAACAACATACGATTGAATAAGAATTAGCGGAACAAGCGTTATTAAAAGTTGCCAGCCAAAGGCTATGTGGAATAATCCCCAGCCTAATCCGTGAAAAATCCAGGCATTTTTTCCCAGCGCCACTTCCTGGCGCGGCAACATGACACCACGCCACAGAATCTCCTCTCCCATGATATTTAAAACCCAGTAGGGAAGCCACACGGCCAACAACCAGTATCGACCAGAGGAAAGCGGCTCGAAGGCCATAAACGGGGGTGTATGATCGAACTCGCCCAGAATGAGTGTTAGTCCCTGCATAACTAACCCACTGATAACCATAACTATAACTATGCTCAGCAGTGTCCATTTCCAGTCTCTTTTTGACATCTTCCGGAACCGCATGCGAGTTGTCCACGTTTCAGTATTTAACGTGTAACCTTCGTTTTTAAGAATTATCCAGGCAGTTATTAGTAAAGGTAAAAAAACGCCCAATCCCGCCATGATAAACCAAAACAGGATGGTTTCCTGACCGGTTGCTTCACTCAGGTATGGAATAGCAAAGGAAGTGATTACGTATAAGAGAATGGCAGCAAAGCCATAAATGGCCAAAGATGGTACTATTCCCAATGGTTTAATTTCGAGATTTTTCATCAGAATCGGGATTTTGTTTACAAAATGACAAAGATAAAACCAGTAAACCCTTTTTGAGCAACGCAGCCTTAATTTTTCTAAATTAAAATTGTTTCATAAAATCATCTACCATTTTGGTTATAAACTTTTTTCGGCGCTGTGGAGGAAGGTTTTCAGGGATGCACATGTTAAAAACTTCAGGAACCCTTCCGTTGGTTTTCTGATCCGAACACGCTTTTGAAAAACCCTTGACTATGGTTTCGGGAAAATCATTCAATAGTACCAGCGATATATCATTTGACTCCGTTTCAATGCCTTTAAATAATTCCTTCAATAGGAGATCAGAATTCAAATCATCGACCAGAATAATGGATTTGATGCTTTTCTTATAGGCCCTGCGGTGAATTTTTACATTGTTTTTCTGTCTCAAAAGATAATGAAGACAAGTTGTGTCCTTTTTTTCCATAATGCGCTCCCTGAGCTCCATGGCTATTTGTAAAACCGGTTTCTCGCTGGTGTGGGTTGCATCAAAAATGGTAATCATTGCGGGTTCTGTTTCCATGATTGTATAGTTGGTATACAAATATAAAAGCTGAATTCAAGTTTAACAGTTCGTTAAACTTTTATTTTTCGACTCCACTCAAAATGACAAGTGGCTCAATATTAATCACTTGCGTCATGCTGAGCGTATTCGAAGTATGTATTGATTATCAGATAGTTAAAAAAGTTTAACGAACTATTGAAGTTATAAATGCAACTTTTTGTTTTGACAAATTTATTGATAAAAATTCAATTGGCGACAAAAATCCCATTTTTTTTCTGGGTCTGTTATTTAGCTTGTGTTGAACATATTCAATGTCTTTGTTT
>JBBISE010000175.1:0-6923 GCA_037441445.1 Salinivirgaceae bacterium | reverse complement strand
GCTATAATCATTCTCTTGTGTGTCAAAATTTACTTGCCATGGGGGTTTCATGTGTGTTTCGTCAAATACCCGCAGTGATTTGTAAGCCAATGCAGCGTTTTGAGCGGTTATTGGTTTGCAGGTTCCGCCATATTCAACGCCGGCATCGCGGGCTAGCGAGCCGTCGGTCATGATGTGGGTACCCAATAACAAATTGCGCCCGTGATTCTTTTTCAGAATTATGGCGCCACCACCGGCCGATAAATTGTACATAAATGAAACCGCAGGGTCGGTAAAATCAATGAAGTCACCATTTCGGTAACCACCAACAACCATAACCGTATTGATTTCGTCGTCGGCTGTCATCATATCTTTGGCAATTTTCATGGCTGCCACCGTTGTTCCGCAACGCTGTTGAACATCAATAGCCCAGGCGTTGGTAGCTCCAATTTGTTCCTGAATATAAATTCCCGAAGTGGTTAGAGGATACTCCTTCCACTCCTCGCCAATACAAAGAATCAGGTCAATGCTTTTGGGATCGATTCCTGTATTTTTCAAAGCATCGAGTCCGGCTCGCACTCCCATTTCCTGTGTACCATCGTTTGCTCCGGCTACCAAAATTTGTTTAATGCCGAGCTTCTCCACTACAGCCTGTTCGCTCCAAGCGCCACTGGTGGCTTCGGAAATTTGTCGGGCTGTCATTTTCTGTTCCGGAATATATATTCCTGTGCCTACAATACCTATAAGTGATTTCATTTTGTGAAACGATAATAGTAAAAGCCTTACTAAGAGCTTTAGTTAGTAAATGAAAAAGTTGCTTCCAACGGCAAGTCCCGCTCCGGATGCCATGAGAACAACCTTGTTACCGCGCTTAATTTTTCCCTCTTTCACGGCGTGGTGAAAGGCCATAGGCAAACACCCCGATCCGGTATATCCGTAACGGTCCATTACAAATGAGGTCTTCTCAATGGGTTGATTTAATTCATGCATAACCTTAACAATCACCGATTTGTTGATTTGTGTAAATATAAAGTGGTTTACCTCATCGGCCGTATTGCCTGCTTTTTCGAGCAATTTATTAACAACCATGGGCCACAATCGGACATTTCTGTCGCCGGGAAGTGGTTGAATATTCAACAAACCCTGTTCGCCTTTTGCAATGATTTCCGGAGTTACCGGAATTTTTGTTCCTCCGGCATAAACGCCAACGTAATCCCACTGAGTTCCATCGGTAAGCAGCTGACCTGCAATATATTTTGAATTGGAGTTGGCATTTCGTTCCAAAACAAACGCTCCTGCACCATCGGCAAAAATGGAGTAGCCAAAAGCATCGCCAGCGCATACAAACGCGGGCATGTTGTAAACGCCAATAACTAAGGCATATCGAATGGAATTGTCGGTAGCCAGAATGCGTGCTGCATTGTCGAGCGCAATGGCAAAACTGGCACACGACGCGCCAACATCGAACGTCGAAGCCCAGGTTTCCCCTTTTTGAATGCGACCTTGAACAAGAATAGAGGTGGCCGGAGAGATATATTCGGGTGTGTCGGTGGCCACAATGAAAAGACCAACCTCAGATGCTGCAATCCCAGCATCGGCTAAGGCATTTTCGGCTGCTTTGGTGGCAAAATCAGCCGTTGTCTCCTCAATGCCACGTAAATGTGCAATATGACGTTTGACGATTCCCAATTTTTCCTCGGTCTTTTGATGGTCGAATTCTATTCCGGCCAAGGATTTTAATTCCATGTTGTCAATGGGTTCGCCCGGTGCATAAACCCCTGTTCCTATGATTTTTATTGGTATCATTAATTCATTTTTTTCGTTGTTCCGTAGAGACGCAAGGCATTGCGTCTCTTTTTTTGTGATATTGAGACGCCTGCATGGCGTCTTTACGATGATGAGACGCAAAACATTGCGTCTTTACAATCATGAGACACATGCAATGTGTCTGTTCCGATTATAGATATCCCATTTCAATGGCACGCGATGTTAATTGTTCACGAAAATCGGGATGTGCAATCGAAATCAGGGCTGTTGTTCGTTCCTTTATGGTTAATCCTGTGAGTCGCACCGAGCCATGTTCGGTTACAACCCAATCGGTATGGCTGCGATGCAACGTTACGGCAGTTCCTTCGGGAAGTACGGGCACAATGGTTGATATTTTCCCTTTTTGTGCTGTCGATCGACAGGCAATGATTGATTTTCCTAATCCATCGAACCCTTCGATGGCGCCAACAGCCGTGTCGGTTTGTCCTCCTGTACCCGAATATTGTTGAATACCAATGGATTCGCTAGCTACCTGTCCGGTGAAATCAATCATAATGCAGGTATTTATGGACACCATCTTTGAGTTTTGTTTCACAACACACGGATCGTTCACATATTTTCCGCGCAAAAACTCAACCGACGGGTTGTTGTCAAGCCAGCGGTACATT
This sequence comes from Salinivirgaceae bacterium, assembly GCA_037441445.1. GTDB lineage: Bacteria > Bacteroidota > Bacteroidia > Bacteroidales > Salinivirgaceae > JAAYQU01. The sequence continues at coordinate 4,509 of JBBISE010000175.1, read as the reverse complement.
TTTTCGGATCCCATGGCAAACGTACAAACAAATTTATCTTTGTGAAAAGCTTTCTGTTTGTTGGTAATGACGCCCATTTCGTATAGCTCGAGCATGGAATCGACAAACATTTCGGTATGTACGCCCAGATCTTTTTTTGAGTGCAACGACAGAGCAGCAGCATTGGGAATTTCGCCAATGCCAAGCTGAATTGTGGAACCATCATCGACCAGTTGCGCAATATTGCTTCCGATTTTTAGCGCTGTTTCGTCGGGTTCAGGTGATGGTAAGGATGGGGCAACTTGCGAATGTTCAACAAAATAGTCAACATCGTTGATATGAACATGAGTGTCGCCAAAAGTGCGCGGAAGTTGGTCGTTTACTTCGAGCACAACAATTTCGGCGGCCTCGAGAATGTCCTTTTCATAGGTTACGCCCAACGACAAAGAGACAAATCCTTTTTCGTCGGGAGGCGTGCAGGTTCCGAAAAAGAGGTGCGGACGACGAACTTTCAAGCGATCGATTGCTGCTCGATGGAGCATATTCGGGACAAATGTCACCGTTCCCGCTCCTTCTTTTATCGCTTGCCGCGATCCGGGTGCATGAAACCAGCTACACAACTCGAAATGTCCCTTCATTTCGGGATTCATATAAAACTCGTAAGGTTTCAGAGTCAACACCGAAAAGACTTTCACATTGGTAACCCTATCTTTGGCCAGATGGAATTTGCTCATGCATCCCTGGGGTTCCGATGCGCACTGGGCTACTATGACATCGGTATCGGATTTCATTAGGCCAACGGCCTTTTCGATACTAATGAGCTTTGATTGATATGTTTGGGCTAAAGTGGACATAATTGGAGTAAAAAGTTAAAAGATAAAAATAAAAAGTAACAAGTTTGTGAAGTTAGAGGGTTGGTTTTGTCTGTTTTTGTTTAAAATAGAGGGTTGTTCCAACCAAAACCGAAAGCAAAATGGCAGCAGCTGCTGCTATGGCCGGATTATGGACCGTTCCGGTGAAATATTTATCAAAATATCCAAAACTCACGACATTCGATTTTAGCAACCCCGGAAATCCATAATATACCGTAAAATGTGTTACAAAAGCGGTTATGGAAGCCCACAAAGGAGCTTTCAAACCAACATTCTTTCCAAAAATCCCCAATACAATAGGAACAAAAATAATTGAAAAATAGGCATAAACGCCGTTTTGGGCCAAAATAGCAACGCTCAGTTTTGGATAAATCAATTGCTGCCACGAAATCAGAAATGCCACAACGGCCAGCAGAATTATAACAACACGATTGATTGTCATGTAATTATTATCATTCATAATCCGTTTGCCGAACAACGGCTTTATTATATCGTTGGTAATGCTTGTGCTGAGCGATTGAATTAACCCTTCGAGGGTCGATAATCCGGCGCTTATAAGCCCAAGTACCACAAAAAGTCCAACTAAAACAGCAACCCAGCCTATGGAGAATACCTGAATTACATAGGATGGTATAATGTTATCGGTATTCATGGGTGCGCCGTTGATTGTTAGGTCAGGAAACTCAATGCGGGCATACAAACCAACAAATACAACGGCAAAAAACAACACCTCGACCAATATGGAGGTTGCCAGAAATTTATTCACATCGCTTTCTTTTTTTAGCAACAGCGACTTGGTAATGATATGCGGCTGGCAAACAACAGCGGCGCCGACAACTATTTGGGCAAGTGCTATTTCCCAAAAATCCCGGAACAAGGGACTTCCCTCATTTGTCGATTGAACTAAAACCGGGTCAATATCTTTCAAGGTTTGAAAGAAACCGGAAATTCCGTTTTCGAAATGTCCAACTCCTGAAAATAACAGAATAAAAGCAACAATAATCATAATTCCAGCCTGTATGGCGTTGGTATAAACCATGGAATTGGCTCCGCCAAACATCATATATCCAAAAACGAAAATTACAATGGCTGCCAGAGTATAAACCTCATTGGTGTTTAGGGCAACAGCGAAAACTTTTGTCAATGCTATTAGAATCAATACAATAAAAGTGATTAAAAGCACCGAAAGAAAAGCAATAAACAGCGAATATCCATTGCTGTTGTACCGCTTGCCAATCCAGCTTGCCAGCGAAACTGCGCTGACCGATTCGCCGTATTTTCGAAAACTCTTGGTCAGAACCACCAACGAAATCATGGTGGCAATGGGAAAAAACACCCCGAAAGACCAAACGCCGCTAATGCCATATCGGGCTATTAGGCCCGGGTTTATTACAAACGTTGCGGCACTAGTCATGGCGGCAGCCAGCGACATCCCCACAAAGTATGGGGAAAAGCTGATGTTGCCTACGGCATAATCTTTCATGCTTTTTATGCTCAGTGCACCTTTAATGACAAAATAGAGAATTGCAGAACTGTAAAGAGCTATTAAAACCCAGGTTCCAAATACTTGCTCGGTTGATGCCATTTTTCGAATTATTATGTTTACGAATTATGATTCGTAGAGACGCAAAATGTTGCGTCTCTACAAAGAAAAACAAATTCAATTAAATGGTAATTCCACCATCGACACTGATTGTGGCTCCATTAATGTATGCAGCCTCATCGCTTGCCAGAAAAAGATAGGCGGAAGCAATTTCTTCCGGTAATCCCAACCGTCCAACAGGGACTTTCTCTTCCATGGATTTAAGAACATTTTCGGGCATTTTTTTTACCATCTCGGTAGCAATAAAGCCTGGTGCAATGGCATTTACGGTAACGCCTTTTCGACCCAGTTCGCGCGCCAGAGTTTTTGTCATCCCAATAACTCCTGCCTTTGTGGCCACATAATTTGTTTGTCCAAAGTTACCATAAAGTGCGACAACTGAAGAGGTATTGATGATTCTTCCATACCCCTTATCAACCATTGAGCCGCTAACACATTTGGCGCAGTTGAAAACACCGGTCAAATTTACGTCAATTACCTGTTGCCACTGTTCGGGTGTCATTTTTTTCAAGGTAGCATCGCGTGTTATTCCTGCATTGTTGATGAGAATGTCAATTTTCCCAAATTGTTCCAATGCTTTTTGTGTGGCGTTTTCAACCTCGCTGTAATTTGCCGTATTTACCTTCTCAAAAACCGCTTTGCCTCCGTTGGTTTCAATCAGGGTAGCGGTTTCGTTCCCTTTCTCTTCATTCATGTCCCAAATTACAACAGTTGCCCCTTCGCTGGCAAAACGCATTGCGCCTGCTTTCCCTAAACCATCGGCACCTCCGGTGATGATGGCTACTTTATTTTCTAATCGCTTCATATTCTTTTTTTTAGATGTTTTCAACAATAATTGCCGTGCCTTGTCCTCCGCCAATGCAGAGTGTTGCAAGTCCGGTTTGGGCATTGCGGCGTTTCATTTCATAAATTAAGGTAGTCAGGATTCTTGCTCCCGACGCCCCAATGGGATGTCCCAAGGCAATAGCACCGCCGTTTACGTTAACAATGTCGGGATTGAGTTTTAAATCGCGCATCACAGCCAATGATTGGGCAGCAAATGCTTCGTTGGCTTCAACCAGGTCAATATCGGTAATTGACATGTTGGCTTTTAGCAACGCTGCGCGTGTGGCTGGCACGGGGCCGTAGCCCATTATTTTCGGGTCGAGAGCGGCACTTGCGTACGATTTAATTTTTACCAGGGGTTTTAATCGCAATGCTTTAGCTTTGTCTGCCGACATAACAATTAACATGGAAGCACCGTCGTTTATTCCCGAAGCGTTTCCCGCTGTCACGGTTCCCTCTTTCTTAAATGCCGGGCGGAGTTTTGCTAAATCCTGGATAGAGAGGCCATGCTTTGGAAATTCATCGTTTTCAAATATTATGGGATTTCCTTTTCGCTGAGGAATCTCTACGGGAACAATTTCGTCCTTAAATTTACCTGCCAGTTGAGCGGCTTCCGTTTTCTGCTGACTTTTCAAAGCAAATTCGTCTTGCTCTTCGCGGGATAAATTCCATTGTTCGGCAATATTTTCAGCAGTAATTCCCATGTGATAACCATTAAAAGCATCGGTCAGTCCGTCCAGAATCATGGAATCTTTAATTTCGCCATGTCCCATGCGGTAACCATTTCGGGCTTTATCGAGCAAATAAGGAGCATTTGTCATGCTTTCGGTACCGCCGGCAAGAACAACGTCGGCATCGCCAAGCATAATGAACTGTGCTGCCATGGAAACAGCGCGCAACCCCGAACCACAAAGCTTATTTATGGCCATGGCGGGAGCTGTTTCAGGAATTCCGGCGTTTATGGCTATTTGTCGTGCAATGTTTTGTCCCAAACCTGCCGACAAAATATTCCCAATGATGCTTTCATTTATTTCCGATGGGGCAATTCCCGCACGTTTTATTGCCTCGCTGGCAGCTAAAACTCCCAAATCAACAGCCGGGAAATTGGATAAACTTCCTCCGAACGTGCCAATAGGCGTGCGTACTGCCGAAACGATAACTACTTCTCTCATCTCTTCCTGTTTTGTGCACCCCATAATGGCCACAAAAATCAACCACTGATTATCAATA
>JBBISE010000174.1:0-7023 GCA_037441445.1 Salinivirgaceae bacterium | reverse complement strand
TCGGCATGAAGTTCCATATGGCCGTAAACCGAAAAATTATAAACATATGAAATTTCAAAACATGGAACTTAAACAACAATACGAACAGATTCTTGAAACCAATATTACGGCTATAAACAACCGTAAACCTTCTCAACTTAACAATTTTAGAAAAGAGGGTTTTGCTCATTTCAAAGAATCGGGAATTCCTGAAAAGTCGGACGAGAGCTGGTTATATACCGATCTTAGCCCTGCCTTCGCCAAAGATTGGGAATTTATTACAAAAGGCATTGATTCACGGGTTAATGTTGACGATGTGTTTAAATGCGATGTGCCAAATCTGGATACCCACCTGGCGTTGGTTTTCAACGGACACTACTTTGAATCGAGACTAGAATTGCCCGAAAGTGTGATATTAGGAAGCTTAGCCAGGATTTCCGAGTCGCACCCGCAACTGGTCGAAAAATATCTGTTTAAAGCAGCTTCATACGAGCAGCGGATGACCAACCTGAATGCTGCCCTGGCCATGGATGGGATATTTCTCTATATCCCCAGGAATGTTCAAATCGAAAAACCAATACAAATTGTCAATGCAGCCTATGGCGACATATCGTATTTTATCAGTCAGCATAACCTAATTGTTGCTGAGCCGGGAAGTTCAGCCCAAATAGTTTATTGCGATCATACACTTTCGGCTACACCATTCTTAGCCAATCAGTTGACAGAGATTTTTATCGGGGAAGGCGCCAATGTTGAATTCTACAATACGCAAAACTCGCACAACGATACAACACAGGTTTCGTCCATCTATGTCCATCAAAAACGTGACAGTAACTTTCATTCTAACATTGTGACATTGCATGGAGGATTGATTCGCAATGAATTGAGAGTTAAGTTGCTTGAGCCCGGAGCTCATTGCGATGTTTCGGGCATTAATTTAACCGACCGGAAACAGCACGTTGACAGCCACACCCGAATTGATCACCTTGCTCCTCACTGCACCAGCAATCAATTGTATAAAGGAATTTATGACGATGATGCCACCGGTGCCTTTACCGGCAGAATAATGGTACACCCCGGAGCACAAAAAACACAAGCCTATCAGTCAAACAAAAACATGTTGTTAACCTCAAGAGCCAAAGTTAATACGCGGCCCCAGCTGGAGATTTATGCTGATGATGTGAAGTGCTCGCACGGTGCGACAACCGGACAACTTGACCCGAATGCCATGTTTTACATGCGAGCCCGGGGGATTGACAAAAACGAAGCCCGAATGTTGATGATGTATGCCTTTGCCAACGAAATTGTATCGAAAATAAAAATACAGCCATTGGCAACACGAATAGAAGGGTTGATTAACAGGCGTTTGCGCGGTGAATTGTCGCGGTGTGCTAATTGTGTAATCCAATGTGGACAATAAAAAGAAAATGAACACTCAAGAAATCCGTTCCCAATTTGAAATCCTCAACCAAAAGGTTTACAACAAACCCCTGATATACTTCGACAACGCAGCCACCACCCAAAAGCCAAAGGTTGTCATGGATATCATGAATGAGTATTACACACGATGGAACGCCAACGTTCACCGTGGAGTTCACTTTCTCAGTAACTACTGTACTGATGCCTGCGAAAAATCGCGAAAAACAGTGGCCCAATTTATTGGGGCTGAAAGCGAACGCGAAATCATTTTCACCTCAGGAACAACTGACTCGGTAAATATTATTGCCGATACCTTTGGCCGCAAATTTTTACATCCCGGCGATGAAATTTTAGTTTCGCAAACCGAACATCACAGTAATTTTGTTCCCTGGCAACAAGTTGCATTACGACATGGTGCAAAGTTTGTCGTTTATGACATGAAACCGACCGGAGAGCACGATTTGGATGATTTCACGGCCAAACTTTCCAATAAGACCCGGATTGTTGCCGTTGGCCATATCAGCAACGCATTGGGAACAATAAACCCCGTTAAACAAATTATTGAAAAGGCACACGCCCTGGGCATTCCCGTGTTTGTTGACGGAGCGCAGGCCGTTCAGCACATGGCTTTGAACATGAAGGAATTGGATGCCGATTTTTATGCCTTCTCAGGCCACAAAATGTATGGTCCAACAGGAATCGGGGTTCTTTATGGAAAGGAAAAATGGCTCGAACAGCTACCACCGTACCGTTCTGGTGGCGAAATGATAGAAAAGGTCTATAACTCGCATACCACGTTTAACGTTTTGCCTTTCAAATACGAAGCGGGAACCCCCAACTACATCGGGCAAATTGGACTTGCAGCAGCCATTGAGTATATTCAATCCATTGGCATTGAAAACATTGCTCAACACGAGCAGAACCTTTTAAAATACGCCACACGAAAATTGGAACAACTCGATGGGATAAAAATCTACGGTACTTCACCTGAGAAGGCAGCCGTAGTTTCCTTTCTGGCCGAAGGGATTCACCCTTACGATATAGGAGTTATGTTAGATAAAACAGGCGTTGCCGTACGCACTGGCAACCATTGCGCCCAACCATTATTCGACAGGCTTGGTATTGATGGAACCATCAGGGCTTCCTTTGCAGTTTACAACTCAACTGATGAGATTGATTTCTTTGCTGCAACCCTCGAGCGAATTGTTGGGATGTTTCGGTAGTGTAAGACCGATTTCTTATACCTGCCCACCCCCAACCAAAGGAAGTTGTATGTAAAACGTAGTTCCTTCGTGCTCAATGGTTTCGAACCAAATTGTGCCATTTATCACTGAAATAATGTTTTTAACCATGGCCAGACCCAATCCCATACCACTGGTTTTGGTGGTGAAGTTGGGCTGGAAAAGTTTCTTTTGCATTTCGGGCGATATGCCCTCTCCATTATCGGAAACGCTGATTACAACGTGCTCTGACGAAGCCTTTAATTTTATGTTAATCAAACCAAGCCTTTCTTCGGGAATTGCCTGAATAGCATTTTTTATGAGGTTTGTAAACACTCTGTTTATTTGGTCGCTATCGGCTAAAATTCTGTATGTTACGCTTTTATCGGCCTCAACAGTTATTTGGGCGTTTTTAGTTTCCTCGAATAGGTTAGCGCACGACACAATGGCCTTGTGAATGTCCACTTCCCCTAGTCTTTCCTTTGGCATCTTAGCAAAAGACGAGAACTCGGTGGCAATATGCGAAAGAGCATCAATTTGCTCAATCAGGGTTTTGCAAACTTTGTGAAGTCGTTTGTCGAAATCATATGCACGGTCTTCCCACGCCCGCTCCAGTAATTGAACATTCAGTTTCATGGGTGTCAGTGGATTTTTAATCTCGTGTGCCACTTGGCGCGCCATGCTTTGCCATGCACTCTCGCGTTCGCGTTGGGCCAATAACTCGGTGTTTTTCGACAGTTCGGCAACCATACGGTTGTATTCCTTAACTAAGTCACCAATTTCGTCCTGGCTATAGTATTCAATAGGGGTGTTTTGTCGCTTAATGTCAAGTTCCTGTAACTTCCGCCTGACAATTAGGAGGGGTTTAGTAATTTTATTGCTCACAAATACGGCCAACAGGATAGTAAATAGAATTAAAAGCACATAAATATTCATAAGTGCAACAACCATAGAGGTCAGATCTTTTGTCCGTGCAGAGTCCTGCCCAAAAAATGGCAGGTTTATATACCCAAGAATGTTTCCGTTGGCATTCACCAATGGGACATAGGCACTATAAAAACTTAGTTTTCCGATGTTTTCATAAAAAATAGCTTTACTCCGGTGCTCTGATGTCATGGCTCGATAGGCTGAAAAATTCATTTTTTGCCCCAGAAATTGTTCATCGAAAAGCTCTTTACGCGATGTTGCAATCAGGTTGCCCGAAATATCAAACAAGGAAACATCAAGATTAAAAACTCCTGAATACTTCCGCATTAAAAAGTTAATATAATCTTCGTCATACCGATAAAGCTCCTTAACTTTTGCAAAATGCCCACACATTTCATTTACCACGGAATTGATCTTCTCATCAATCATCTCCATATGTTTTCTGTGCGATCCCTGGAAATTAAAGTAAAGACTCCCAGCACCAATAATTATTATTGAGACAAAAAGTGCCAATGCCATGGTTAACTGAATTCGGTTTTGGAGTGTTGGCAGCAACTTTACACGAGCAAACGACAATCCAAAAATAAAGGACACCAATAACACAATAATGTAATATGTCACAAAAACGTAAGAAAACCATATCAGTAAATCATACATTCCCACTTCAGGTTCACTTACAATTAAGGTTTGATTATCTCCGTAATGGTATATCAAATGACGGTATCCATCGAAATTTAGCTGATGGAATGCGGTGTTTCTGTCGCGTACCTCCTCTTCCAGATGGGTCTTGTAATTAAAATTTCCACTTTTCGATATCAGTTTTTCCTGAAAATAGTTTCCATAGGAAAAATCCGGGTTTTTTGAGTTATAACCGAATCGATCCTTGAAAAGAAAAGAGTGCAGTCCACGGCTCAGATCAAACGATTTTTCATCGAGTTCCACGACCAAGGTCGGACAAGTTGCTTGACTGCACTGGATTGGGTGGAACCCGATATACCGTGTAAGTCCTTCGCTTCGGTTTAAGCGAAAATAATCGCTGTCCATAATCCGGGTTCCAGCTCGGTTTGTTCTGTCAGTATAGTATTTCCTCCACGGTTGCCATTGTTGATGACTGGTATCGACAAAAACACTGTCGCCCGCGTTGAAAAACAAAATTCCCACATTGTATAATCGGCCTATTTCTGAATAGTAACGATTGTTGACGTAATTGGATGCTCTTACATAATCTTTATGATTCTCTGCAATAATTTTTAATAGTGTTGTATCTGAAACTACCTTCTCACTGATGGATCTGAGATGAAATTCGGTACCAATATCATCAGACGACGACAGGCGGAATGATGCAACTTCCATTGACTTGACCCATTTAAACTGATAGTGTCCGTTTGCTTGCCACACAAAGAACAATGCTGTAAGAATTGTGATGATTACCGCAAAAGAATGCCGATACGAGTTACGATAAAAATAGTAGTAAAGTACGGTTGTAAAAAGGACAAAATACAAAGAAACCCAAGGCGATATATTGTTAAAATGGTTTGCAATGGAAATTAAAAGTACTAATTCAGTAAGTTGTATGATTGCTATCTTTTTGAAGGAGAAATGAGGCGCTAAGAGCCTTAGAAAAAGTTCAGCCAGAAGCAAATAGCAGCAGATAAGAATTAAAACAATTAATAAACCAACAAATGTGTAGCCCGTTGTTCCCAAAATCTTGTATAATTCGAAATCCACTACAGAGTCAATAATCAGGGAGTAGGTAAACCGATTAATGAAAAACGCGAACATCGATAACGCAAAGCCACTCATAACAAGTAAAAAAACACCGTTTTTCATCTCTGTGGACTTGAACGCGTGTTTTTTAATTTTCTGGTGTGCCATTAAAATAAAAAAGAATAGCCAAAAAACAGTTAAAAGGCTGTCACCTAGCGAAGTAAATCCCCATCCTGAAGCATAAATGCTGGGCCAAAATAAATCAACATCGTATAAAATGCCGGGAAAACCGGTCAGCAACATCAAAATACGCACAGCAAGGGAAAAGGCAAAAGAAATTATTATTGCCCATGTCAGGGATGTTTTTTCTGTCAATTTATCGGTAAGGCCTTCTACGAAACGGAAAAAACTAACCATGGCGGCTAAAAACAGAATCAAGGAGATCCAGAGGAAAAAATCGGACCAAAAACAACCCTTTCCGGGTTCGAGCGAAAACAAGAAATTCTTGTTTGCATCGTAGATCCTGTTTTCGGCCAACGGATTCATTGTAATCTGAACATCATTGCGAACACTGAACCCTCTCGCAAATTCATCAACAAGATATTCCGTACTGCGTGGATATTGGGTTTTGATGTAGGCAAGGATGACAATATCGGTGTTTCCGTAGCGCGTATGCAGCGGAATGTAAAAATCATAACCCAATTGCACAACCTTTCCTTGAAACAGGTCAGGATCAAAAACATCGGGAAGGACAACCTTTTCTGTGGGCCAGACCTTTAGGTTCCAGTTCCGGTAAACTGCCAGATAAAGTTGTTTTTGGCTGACATAACCCGATACAATGTCCAAAAACTTCTGTGATGGTGCATCGAGCTGTTCGTCTGTAATATACGGTCGCAAATCCAACAAATACTTCGTTAAATCCTCCTGTTTTTGGCGGATGACCGTTTCAAATTTTTCGCGGTTAATTTCAGTCATAAAGCCACTGTTGCTCAACTTTCCCGTGACGAGGGCAAAGAGTAAGAAAACAAAAGTGAGCACCGATGAAATTTTAAGCCTGTTATCTATCATTCTATGGATTATAATCTAAGAAACATTTGCAGAGATAGATTCCATTAGCTGGAACCACTGTTTGCGAAAATACCAAATAATTTTCAGAATCAACCTAAATGCCCTGCCCAAACTATGGAAAACAAGTTTTAAGCATGGTGATAGGGTTCTCCTTTTATGATGGTGAAGGCCCTGTAAAACTGCTCAACAAAAATCAAACGCACCATTTGATGTGAAAAGGTCATGGCCGAAAGGCTGATTTTGAAGAAGGCTCTTTCATAAACATCCTTACTAAAACCATAGGCGCCGCCAATAACAAAGACAACACGACGTGAGGAAAGAAGGTATTCCTTTTCAATCCAGGATGCAAAAGTAGTTGAACTAAATGATTTACCATTTTCATCAAGCAAAACAACCACATCTTTATCGTTTATAGCTGCAAGTAGTTTCTCCCCTTCCTGCTTTTTCAATGTTTCGGTGTCAATTTTCCCCCGGTTTTTCATGTCCGAAAGCACCTGCATTTCAAAGGGAACATAGCGGTTTATGCGTGTTGAATAGTCTCCGATACCTTCGTTAAGCCATTTTTCGGTTGTTTTGCCAACTAATAACAGGAGTGCTCTCATAATAATGCAGAAAAATGAAATCCCAAACAAGCACCAATAAATATACCAAAGTGTCAAGTTTCATAAGGTTGTTGGTTAAAACAATCTTGCTTTGATTTAAA
>JBBISE010000173.1:0-7064 GCA_037441445.1 Salinivirgaceae bacterium | reverse complement strand
TTAGAAATTAATCTCCAAATTTAACTTTTTTCCTAATGCGGATTTTGGGTTAAAGTCGGCATGAAGTTCCATATGACCTTAAACTGAAAAATTATAAACATATGAAATCCTTGTTATTGGACGTACACAACGAACCACGCAAGTCCAGAAGCAAAAAATTATTCGAAGTTTTGATAGCTGGAAGGGAAACAAGTACGAACAAATTGCCGATGTTACCTTGCTTGGGCTTCGCATAAATTAACCTTGCTTAAGCCCGTTTTTCATTGCATTGATACACAAATGACTCCCTTGAACAAAATACTCGGAAATCTTACAAAACTAGCATCAAAGGCTGAATCGTCGAATAAATCTCTGATCCGGCAACTGAAAACAAAAAAACCAGCCAACCTTGATTATATGATGCAAGAAATACACCATTCCGTTTTTCAGGAAATTGACTGTTTGGAATGTGGAAATTGTTGCCGGTCATTGGGGCCAAGGCTTACGGCACGGGATATCGAAAAACTTGCTAAGCCCTTGCAGATGAAAACGAACCGCATAATCGAAAAGTACTTGATGATGGACGAAGACCACGACTACGTTTTTAAATCGATGCCCTGTCCGTTTTTGGGATCAGAGAACTTTTGTGCTGTATATGAATACCGTCCACAGGCCTGCCGCGAATATCCACACCTTGATCGAAGGAAGTTTATTCAAATCCTTGATCTGAGTATTAAAAACAGCGGTACTTGTCCGGCTGTATTTCAGGCATTTGAAATGCTGAAAAAGCGATTTTAAGCATCGTGGAAAGGTATTAAAAAACGAGGGTTCGAAAAGCCAACTGAAATTATTTTTTTACTTTTGCGTTTCAAAGAAAAATCAACTTTTGAAAATAAAAACACATGAACATCTCGTACCATTGGCTAAAAGAGTATATCAAAATAACAGAAACCCCGGACGAACTATCGGCAATCCTTACCGGAATTGGCCTTGAAGTTGAAAGTGTCGACGAGGTTGAATCCATTAAAGGAGGACTGAAAGGCGTTGTCATTGGAAAAGTGGTTGAATGCCATAAACACCCCAATTCCGATCATCTTAGCCTTACCAAAGTGGATGTGGGACTACCCGATTTGTTGCCAATTGTTTGTGGTGCACAGAATGTGGCTGCAGGACAGAAGGTTGTGGTGGCAACCGTGGGGACAAAACTTTATGCCGATGGAAAAGAGTTCGAAATCAAAAAGGCCAAAATCCGTGGCGAAGAATCCATGGGGATGATTTGTGCCGAAGATGAAATTGGTGTAGGAAAATCGCACGATGGAATTATGGTTTTGCCCGAAAATTCGGTTATTGGAATGCCTGCAGCCGAGTTTTTTAACCTTTCCAGCGATTATGTATTCTCCATCGGGCTGACACCAAACAGGGTCGATGCCGCATCACATTTGGGGGTTGCCCGCGATTTGGCAGCCTACTTCAGTACCCGGGGTGGCCGAGCGTTTATGTCGCCGGACATTTCAAACTTTTCCGTTGATGAGACCACAAATCCTATCACCGTTACCATAAACGACACCGATGGATGTTACCGATATGCCGGTTTAACCATCGAAGGCATTAAAATTGGTGAATCGCCGAAATGGCTTAAAGACAAGTTGATGGCCATTGGGCTTAACCCAATTAACAACGTTGTTGATATTACCAATTTTGTATTGCACGAACTGGGGCAGCCTTTGCATGCCTTTGACCTCGATTATATTAAAGGAAACCAGGTAATTGTGAGGTCATTAGCTCAGGGTGCCCGGTTTACCACCCTCGATGGCGTTGAACGGACACTGAACGCAAACGACCTTATGATCTGCAATGCCGAAGAAGGAATGTGTATGGCCGGAATTTTTGGAGGACAAAAAAGTGGTGTTTCTGAAAATACAACCCGAATATTCCTCGAAAGTGCCTGGTTCAACCCCGTAAGGGTAAGAAAAACAGCACGGTTCCATGGGTTGTCAACCGATTCGTCCTTCCGGTTCGAGCGTGGAACAGACCCAAACATGGTTCCCGTTGCTCTGAAACGTGCCGCCATGTTAATAAAAGAAATTGCCGGTGGAAAAATTACGTCAGCTACCTTGGATGTTTACCCAAAACCAGCACCTGATTTCGAAATTGATTTCGATATTCTGCGTTTCCATATTTTTGCCGGAAAAGAGATACCGGTTGAAACCATACGCACAATCCTGAAGGCTCTGGAAATCAGAATTGAAGAAAAGGACAATATAAACTGGAAACTGTTTGTTCCTCCCTATCGTGTTGATGTTCAACGTCAGGCCGACATTACAGAAGATATTCTCCGAATTTACGGGTACAACAACATAGAGATACAGGACAAAATGGTGTCCTCCATAACAGCCAGTCCAAAGCCCAACCCGGAAACCCTGCAGGACAAAATCAGCGACATGTTGGCCGCCAATGGGTATTTCGAAATGATGAACAATTCCATTACAAAATCGGGTTATTTCGAGCAATATAAAGCATTTGACAACAGTCATTTGGTGAAAATTATTAACCCGTTGAGTTCGGATTTGAACTGCATGCGGAAATCGCTTTTGTTTGGTGGATTGGAAACATTGCAATACAATAGTAACCGCCAGCGCCCAAACCTGAAATTTTTCGAATTCGGGAAGACCTACTTTTGCACCGATAGCAGTAATCCTCAGTCATTGAAGTCTTATTCCGAGGGTTACAAACTGGGTCTTATTGCTACAGGCAATCAGGTGGAACAAAATTGGAATGCTGCTGAATGCCGTACCTCTTTTTTTGATATCAAGGCCATGGTCGAAAATATTTTCACCCGTATGGGCATTAAAGACCTGAACCTTATATACCAGACAGGTGCCGAGAATGACATTTGCCGCGAAGGGTTAGTTTTCTCATTCCAGAAAAAAGAGCTTGGACAGATTTGGATTCTTGACAAAAAAACAAGTCGGGCTTTCGACCTAAACACAGATGTTTACTACGCTGAACTCGATTGGGACTTTTTGTTGAAAATATACAAACAGAACAAAATCCAATTCCGTGAAATTCCAAAATTCCCGGCAGTTAGGCGCGACCTGGCACTTATGATAGACAAGACAATTACTTTCGACAGGCTTAAAGAAATTGCCTATCGGACGGAAAAACAGTTGTTGCGGAATGTTGGACTTTTTGATGTTTACGAAGGCGATAAAATAGCCGAAGGAAAGAAATCCTACGCCATGAATTTTATTCTTCAGGATGAGTCTAAAACACTTGACGACAAGACTATCGATAAAACAATGCAAAAGCTTATTTCCGCTTACGAACGTGAGGTCGGGGCTATGTTAAGGTAAGGATTTGTAAAAATCGACTGTCAACCAACTTACTCTGTTTTGAGAATTTCTGAGGGGGCAACCTTGAAGTTGTTCACGCTCTGTATTATAACGGTAACAAAAACAATCAAAAGCGAAAGCAGGGCCGTCAGAATAAATATCAACGGGGTTGTTGAAGTGCCAACCGAAAAGGTGTTCAGCCAGGCCTTAGCAACTATTCCCCCCAGGATAAAACTAATAATAAGGGCTACGGAAATTAATTTTAAATATTCTTTGGAAAGCATCAGTGAAATGCCCGGAAGCCTTGCACCAAGCACTATGCGGATGCCGATTTCCTTTTTGCGCTGAGCTGTTAAAAATGAACCAAGTCCAATAATGCCTATGGTTGCAATAAAAATGGAAAGAAACGTCAAAACCAATGAAATTTTACCTAGCTGGCTTTCGAATTGATATTGGCTTCGAATTTCATCTTCCAGAACGGAGTATTTGAAAGGGTTCTTTGGAAATAGCTCTTCCCACGCTTTCTCAATGCGGGGCAGAACCTTGTTAATGGCTCCGTCGCTAACCCTGATGGCAAGGTATTGTGCCGAAATGTTCTTGAAAAACGTCGTTCCTCTCATATCTAAAACGAAAGGCTCGTTTTTGCTATGAAGCGATTTGGCGTTAAAATCACGAAAAACCCCAATAACTTTTTCAGTCCCGCGCCTTGAGGCAAAATGTTTGCCAATGGCCGATTTGTTTGTCCATCCCATGTGCGAAACCATGGATTCGCTTATCAGGATGCCCTCATCGGCATCGTTGGGAATAGAGGGATCATAGGTGCGGCCTTCTATTATTTTAATGTCGAAGGTCTCAACGAAATTATCGTGCACTATTAAGGCGGGATAATATTGCCAGTAATTGTCGTCCTGCCCCTCAACCTTAAAATCGTGGGCGTTGTGGTTTATGCCAATGACATAATCCATGGCAGTGAAGTTTTCTACATCGGGGATTTCAAGAATTTTTGATTTTAGCACGTCAAAATTCTCCTTTACAACGCGAAGCCTTGATGGTACAATGATTACGTTTCGATAGCCGAACCCGATATCCGAATTCAATAAAAACGATAGCTGGCTATTGATGACTTGCGTTCCCAAAACAAGCGTAAGCCCGATAACAAATTGTGAAATCACCAAGACTTTTCTCATGATACTTCGTCCCGATACAGGCAAAAGGTTTCCCTTCAGCGTGTTGATCATGCTTACTTTGCTCAGATATATTGCAGGATAAAGACCACTAAGAAATCCGCTGGCAATAGTAACCAGAAATAGGTTCAAAAGGTTGGCGGGGGAAAATACACTGCTGAAATAGAGGGTTTTACCCACTAGTAGATTAAAATAGGGTAAACTTATTTCTGTTAACAATAAAGCCAGCAACATGGCAATAAAGCTCACCAAAATTGCCTCAAACAGCAAATAAGCGATGAGTTTTTCTCTCGAGGCTCCCGTAATTTTCCGAATCGTTATTTCCCGTGTGCGGTTCGATGCCGTTGCAGTCGAAAGGTTCATGAAGTTTATGATAGCCATGAAAAGTAAAAAAATAGCCAATCCGCTAAATATCAAAACATTGACAAGGCTTCCGTTTTGGGCTATCTCGTAATCAAGCCGCGAACGCAGGTGGATATCGGCAAGGGGCTGAAGGTATAGCGAATTGCTTTGTCTTGAAACATCGAAGAAGTATTTGTTGACAAACTGGGGAAATTGGCGCTCAAGTTCCATTCTGCTTGTACCTTCATGTAGCTTAACGTACGTCCAACAGGGGTTCCAAACCCACGTGTCGGGCAGTTTTCCCCGGTATCCTATCCGCACTGTTTCCATCGATGCAAGCATTGTGTAGCGAAGATGCGTTTGCGCAGGGAGATCTTCCAAAACGGCCTGCACGGTCAATTTCTGCCAATCGTTAACAATTAGGGTCATTCCTAAAACATTCTCGATGCCAAAGTATTTTTTAGCCGCGGTACGAGTCAAAACAACGGTGTTGGGTTCTTTAAGCAGGTTAGTTCTTGTTCCAAACAACACGGTAAAACTAAAAATTTCAAAGAATTCCGGATCGACATAGAACAACCCTTCATCGTAGGTACTGGTAAATTCGGTCGTAATAAGTTGCGATGGGTTTTGGTAGTTAAATACCCGTGCTGCCGACTCAACTATAGTTGGATAATCGTTCTGCAAAGCTGTTTTCACAGGAAAAGGGACACTCGACGAATTTTCAACAACTCCACTGTAATTACCAACCTGTGTTATTCGAAAAATGCGCTCATAATCAGCGTGATGACGATCGTATCCCAACTCGTTTGTAACGTAAAGGCCAATAAGTACAAAGCAGGCAAACCCAATCGATAAGCCGGTGATATTAATTAATGTAAAAAACGGGCTTTTTCGAAATCTTCTGTAAACACTTATAAACCAATGGTAAAACGACATGGTCTTTTGCTTGTTAACCAGGGTTTAAATACTTTTTTTCAGTGCTCTGTGCACATTTTCATGGATTATTTTCCCATCGAAAAGTTGAATTATCCGTCGGGCGTAGTCTGAATCGCGTTCCGAGTGGGTGACAATAATTACGGTGGTACCTTCACTGTTAAGTTGGTTCAAAATGGACATAACTTCTTCGCCATTAATAGAATCGAGGTTGCCGGTGGGTTCGTCGGCCAAAAGGAGAACCGGTTTTGTCACCACAGCCCGGGCAATTGCAACTCGTTGCTGTTGTCCTCCGGAAAGCTGCGATGGGAAATGGTCGCTCCGGTGGAGTATCTTCAGCCGTTCCAAGGTTTCATTTACAATTTGTGCTCTGTTCTCGCGCTTTATTCCCAGATAAACCAAGGGTAACTCAACGTTTTCGTAAACATTCAGCTCCTCAATAAGGTTAAAATTTTGAAACACAAAACCAATTTTCCCTTTTCTCAGCCTGGCTTTTTCTTTTTCGCCCATGCGCGAGGTTTCCTGACCAAAAAAATGGTATTGCCCCATGCTGGGATTATCAATCAGCCCAAGTATATTTAAAAGCGTTGTTTTACCACACCCCGAAGGTCCCATGATGGCAACAAATTCTCCTGCGCTTACCTCCAGGTTTATTCCATTCAGGGCAGGAGTAACTATCTCGTTTGAACGAAAAAAACGGGACAGGTTTACGGTTTTTATTATTGTTTGGTTTGTCTCCATAGTGGCAACTTCAACTGGTCTCAAAGTTAATAAAATACCTGAAAGCAAAACAGAAAAAAAGCGGCATTCTTTGTCTTTTGTTTATTAGAGCCAGTTTGTAATAATCAAACATATGGCCAAATGTCTGTAAATATTTAATAATCAAATATATGACAATTTCTCTAATGCACAGGGCAATGACTGAAACCGTACAGTCCCCGTTCTCTGGCGTTCAGGGTGTTTCTGTGTTTGATACTAAACAGCTGCTAATTCCAGAGGTATTTCAGAGAACACTTTTCCGGTTTTGTCCCGCAAATTGTACCCTGACCCCATGGTTTCGCCATATGCCCCGGTGGAATAAAGTACCAGTATGTCACCACGATTTACTTCTGAAAGTAAAACATTGCTTCCAAAACTATCCGTAGTCTCGCAGACTGGCCCAACAACGGTATATGCTTTTTTTATGCCCCTTGATGAAATATTCTTGATATAGTGTCTGGCGCCATATAAGGCTGGGCGCAATAATAAGGCTTCATAGCGGCACGCAGTGCCCAGCGGGAAGCCTAAGTTGAAC
>JBBISE010000172.1:0-7234 GCA_037441445.1 Salinivirgaceae bacterium | reverse complement strand
AAGTCGGCATGAAGTTCCATATGACCGTAAACCGAAAAATTATAAACATATGAAATTCTTTATAGACACGGCGAACCTTGATCAAATCAGGGAAGCTCAAGACCTGGGAGTACTCGACGGCGTTACGACAAATCCTTCGCTCATGGCCAAAGAAGGCATAAAAGGCGAGCAGAATATCCTGAACCACTATGTTGAAATTTGCAACATAGTTGACGGAGATGTAAGCGCCGAAGTTATTAGCACTGACTTTGAAGGTATGATTCGCGAAGGTGAAAAACTGGCATCGCTGCACAAAAACATTGTGGTTAAGGTTCCTATGATTAAAGAGGGAATCAAGGCCATTAAATATTTCTCAAACAAAGGAATACGCACCAATTGTACCTTGGTTTTTTCGCCCGGGCAAGCGCTGTTAGCAGCTAAAGCTGGGGCAACCTACGTTTCACCATTCATTGGCAGGCTTGACGACAATTGTGCCGATGGTGTTGAGCTTATCCGCCAGATTGTCAACACCTACAATTACTACGAATTTTCAACCCAGGTATTGGCAGCATCCATACGACATTCTATGCACATTATAAATTGCATGGAGGTGGGTGCCGATGTAGTAACATGTCCATTAAGCGCAATCAATGGATTGTTTAAACATCCACTTACCGATTTGGGCTTGCAGCAATTCCTTGCCGACTATAAAAAAGTGAACGGTTAACCTGCTTTTATGATTATCCGATTATACGAAGAAAACCCCAATCCCCGTCAGGTCAGGCAAATAGTCGATTGCCTGGCCATCGGAGGATTGGTTGTTGTCCCTACCGACACAGTGTACGGCATTGCTTGCAGTCTTAACCATGTTAGTGCCATAGAAGCTCTTGCCCAAATCCGAAACAAAAAAGTTAAAGAAGCCAATTTCTCCGTGGTTTGTCACGATATCAGCCAGATTGCCGATTTCACAAAACCACTTCCAAACCACGTTTTTAAATTAATGAAAAAAAATCTGCCAGGCCCTTTTACATTTATCCTGGAAGCAAACAATAAACTCACCAAATTATTGAAATTCAGCCGGAAGAACGTTGGGATTAGAATCCCCAACAACAACATCACGCTGGAAATTATACGAACACTTAATGAGCCTCTTGTCATTACTTCAGTAAAAAACAACGACGACGAAATTGAAGAATACATAACCGATCCTGAACTAATCTGGGAAAATTATCAAGGTGTCGTGGATTTTGTTGTGGATGGTGGCATTGGTGAAAACGAGGGTTCTACCATAGTCGATTGCACGCTTGAAGAACCCGAAATTACTCGTCAAGGATTGGGAGAATTGTTTTTTTAGAGATAGCAACCCCGTCGCTTTTTGCAGACTTGTGAATTTTTTCGGATCGTTTTTCCGTTTTAGTTGTGTTTTACATTTTTATTTAATAAATTTGCAAATCGGGGAAGCAACTAAAATCTTTAGACCTAAAAAGTTATATATCAAGACTTTAAACATGGGAATGTTCAAAAAACTGTCGAAGCCAAAACACATACTTGACCTAATCACGTATGATTTGTCCACTTTTTTCTATGAAGATGACTACGAAGAGGTTTATAGCGAAGAGATTCTTGATACATTCCTTATAGATTATCAAAAAAAACTCCCGTGGAAGGAATTTGGCATTTTCGACAGGGTAATATTCCGCGTTTTCACTGAGAAATCGAACCTCACTGGCACAAACCATATTAATGTTACTTTTCATAGCGAAGAAGTTGAAATTCCAACTGAGAAAACTTTGAGCCTCTTACAGGAACTTGAAGAACTATATGGTACAGATGACAATCGTCTGAGTTTATGGCAGGCAGCCGAACAGGAAAACCTAAAAAATGGAAATATTGTTAGAATGTGGACATTAGGAGAAGAACAAAACGTTTATAGCGTTCGTTTCAAATATGTCAAGGGCCAGGGAATGCAACTGCAAATTATGTTTTATACCAATCTTTTAAAGTCATTGGGCAGGCTGTAACAAGGTATATTGGAGACTAAGACAAAATCCATTGTCCATTGGCAATACGATGTCCCGAAATTCTATTAGCCACCATTAGTTTATCAATGTTTTTGCAGGCACAAATTCAAAACGTTGACCGCCTCCGACACTGTATTGCAATGCGCATCAACTATCAGCTGAAGGTTGCTGGCATATCCACCACCAACACATACAGCCACAGGGATTTGACGGTTAACACACGTTTCAAAGACTAAACGGTCGCGAAGTCTTAATCCTTCGAGCGTAAGGGAAAGTTTTCCCAGTTTGTCACACCAAAGCAAATCGACACCTGCCTGATAGAGAACAATTTGCGGTCGAAAGGAATCCAGGGCTACAGGTAGGCTCTTGGTTAGAATTTCGAGATATTGTTCGTCAGTAACACCATCGGGCAATTCAATGTCGACATTCGATTTTTCTTTCCGCAAGGGGAAAGCCGATTTTCCATGCATGTTGAAAACAAACACATTGGGCTCATCGGTAAAAATTGACGCTGTGCCATTTCCCTGATGTACGTCCAAATCAACAATCATTACACGAGTAACCAATCCAGCTTTCAAC
Organism: Salinivirgaceae bacterium; assembly: GCA_037441445.1. Taxonomy (GTDB): domain Bacteria; phylum Bacteroidota; class Bacteroidia; order Bacteroidales; family Salinivirgaceae; genus JAAYQU01. Next base: position 4,655 of record JBBISE010000172.1, on the reverse strand, counting down.
ACATAACGGGCTGAAACCGCCATGTCGTTGAAAATGCAATACGCACTTCCGAAATCGGAAAAAGCGTGGTGGGTTCCGCCAGCCATGTTGAACGAAATTTTTGATTGAAAGGCACTTTCGGCAGCCCTGACCATGGCGGCACAAATTAGTCGCTCGCGCTCAATCATAGCTTTTGAGTACGGGAAACCGGTTCGGCGAATTTCTGCCTCCGTTTGAGTTCCGGAAAAAAGCCTTTCTAAATAATTTACGGAATGTACCAACCTTAGTATTTCAATATCAATAGGTTGTGGCTCAATAAACGAATCTTCACCAACAATACTAGTTTCAATAAGTTGCTGTCGGACAAGCTGATACTTAATCATGGGAAAAGGATGTCCTTCGGGCAAAGGCAGGACAAACTTCGGGCTCCAGAATAAGGAAATCATACTCGAAAGGTTATACCAATGCTTAGTATAAATAAAGAGCGTTTCGCTGCTCCTTCAATCGTTCATCGCTGATGTAATCGTCGTAGTCCATTATCTTGTCAATCATTCCCTTAGGTCCAATTTCAATAATCCGGTTACACACCGTTTGAATAAATTCATGGTCGTGCGAGGCCATTAAAATATTGCCTTTGAATTTCACAAGCGTGTTGTTGAAAGCCTGAATGGACCCTAGATCGAGGTGATTTGTAGGAGTATCGAGCAACATTACGTTGGCGTTCCGGATCATCATGCGGGCAATCATGCAGCGCATTTTCTCTCTTCCGGACAATACACGGGCTTTCTTGAAAATCTCCTCGCCCGAAAAAAGCATTTTGCCCAGGAATCCACGCAAATAAGCGTCTGAAGTATCCTCAGCAAATTGAGCAAGCCATTCCATTAATGTCAAATCGTTCTCGAATAAGTGATGATTTTCCAACGGAAGATAGGCTTTTAATATGGTTTGTCCCCACGCAAAAGTACCACTGTCAGGTTCCATGTGTCCTTTCAGGATTTCGAAAAGTGCTGTCATGGCTCGGGTATCGCGGGATAGAAAAACGATTTTGTCGTTCTTTTGAACCGTGAAACTTAGGTTTTTAAATAAAAGGTCACCGCCAACGGTTTTGCTCAGATTGTGTACCTCCAGAATGTTGTTACCGGGTTCGCGCTCGGGAGTAAAAATGATCCCGGGATATTTTCGGGTCGAAGGTTTAATTTCTTCAATTTTAAGCTTTTCCAACATTTTCTTTCGGCTGGTAGTCTGTTTCGACTTGGCAACGTTGGCGCTAAATCGCTGAATAAATTCCAGCAATTCGGCTTTGCGTTCCTCAGCCTTTTTATTTTGGGCAAGCTGCTGTCTTAAAGCCAATTGGCTCGATTCGTACCAGAAACTATAGTTCCCCGGGAAGAGTTGAATTTTGCTGAAATCGATATCCACAATATGCGTACAAATGGAATCTAAAAAGTGACGGTCATGTGAAACAACTAACACTGTATTATCGAAATTCGCCAGATATTGCTCCAACCAGTTCACGGTTTCAAGGACAAGGTCGTTGGTAGGCTCATCGAGCAGCAAGTTATCGGGTTTCCCGAACAACGCTTGCGCCAACAACACCTTTACTTTTTGTTTTCCATCGAGCTCTTTTACCAATTTTTGGTGCAAATCTTCTTTAATTCCAAGTCCGCTAAGCAAATTGGCAGCATCGCTTTCGGCATTCCATCCGTCCATGGAAGCGAACTTATCTTCCAACTCCGATGCACGATGTCCATCCTCCTCGGTAAAATCGGTTTTCAAATAGAGCGCGTCTTTCTCCTGCATAACTGACCAAAGCTCGGAATGTCCAATAAGTACAGTTGAGAGCACTGTAAATTCATCGAATTCGGCGTGGTTTTGTTTTAAAACGGACATGCGTTCGCCGTGTCCCTGCGCAATATTACCGCGCGTATGATCTAACTCGCCACTGATAATTTTCAGAAAAGTCGATTTTCCGGCACCGTTGGCGCCAATAATACCGTAGCAATTTCCGGGAGTAAACTTACGATTTACGTCTTGAAATAGAACTCGTTTTCCGAATTGTATTCCCAGATTCGAAACTGTAATCATTGATTGATATTTGAAAGTGGATATGGGGCTGCAAAAATACGGTTAAATTTCGAAAGAGTATTGAATTTGCGGGCTATTTTCATAAATTTGTGGAATCACTGTACAATGCCTTTTAGCATGATAAAATTAATGTACATTCCCGTTCACTCAGCAATGTGGACATTTCGACTCCGTTCAATGTCCATTTCTGTTCACTGAGCGGAGTCGAAGTGAACACATACCAAAGTAGTTACATATTGGTTACTATAAAAAACACTAAAAAATGAACTGTAAATTAGCAAAGAATCACCTATTAGCAACAGTAATTGCATGTGCAATACTTACAATTCAAGGCTGCGGAACACATCAACAAAAACAGGTTGCCGAAATGAAAACCATAACCCTGAAAAGCGCTGACAGTCTTGACGTCAAAGCCGATGTCTATTACTCGGGCTACCCCGAAGCACCGGTAATTTTGTTGTTCCATCAGGCAGGATACAGTCGTGGTGAGTATCGCGAAATTGCACCCAAATTAAATACATGGGGATTTTCTTGCATCGCCATTGACCAACGTTCGGGAAAAGGGGTGAAAGATGTTGAAAATGAGACGTTTTTAATGGCCCAGAAACTTGGCAAAGGAACAGCCTATCCCGATGCTATGCCCGATTTGGAGGCGGCACTCGCATATGCAGCCAAGGAGTTCAAAGACAACAAGATAATTATTTGGGGAAGTTCCTATTCGGCAGCCCTTTCTTTTGTTTTAGGAAGCCGGAAATACGAAAAAGTGATTGCCATTCTGGCCTTTGCCCCGGGTGAATATTTTGAGTTCGAAGGCCGTAAAATCAAGGATTATGCAGCCGAAGTCAACGTGCCGGTTTTCATCACTTCGTCGTTTGGCGAGCATAAATTCTGGAAAGAGATTTTCGACACCATTCCCGTCCCTACAAAACGCTACTATCTGCCCGACAGCGCGGGTTACCACGGCTCAAAAGCCCTGTGGACGGAACATCCCGGGCATGAAGGGTACTGGGATGCGGTGGAAAGGTTTTTACAGGAAGTTATTTGATAATTCTATGAATATCATCGATCAATCCTTTTCAATCGCAACCACCCTGAAAAAAAACGATCCACCAAAAAGTAGATGTTGTTCTTTCTGAAAATCAAATCTTTATCCTCTAGGCTTTTAATGGCAGCACTGATTGAACTGGAAGCGCCGAGATTGTGGTTTCGAATAAATTCTTTTGAAGTTAACGCTCTTGGTTCGGGATCGACAGCAATGGCGCGCAATAGACGAAATTGATGGTTCGAAATAAAGTTCAGATAATTGACATAGACCGTTTCCGTGTCGGCAAGAATTTGTTGATAAACAGTTTCAACCTCCTCGATACTGATATTTCTATAACCGGAGCCATAAAGCTTATTGCAAAGATATTGAACATAATAGGTGTGCCATTGCGTTACTTGCCCAATGTATTCAATAGCTCCATTACTAATCTGTTTCTTACTCTTTAGTAGTTGTTGATTAATAAATTGCGCATAGCTTTCTTTGTCAATGGCGTCTATTTCCATAATTTCGGTGCTGCTAAAAAAGGGACGTCCGGGACTGGTAAATATTTCTGACAAAATGTGTTTCCGGCTTCCGCTAAATATAAATGTTACATTACTGATATTCTGTATATTTGAGCGCAAGACAGCTTCCATGTTATTCTCGGGATAACTGGCAATTTGCTGAAACTCATCAATGGCAATGACAATGTGTTCTTTCTGTTGAGACAGATAATTGAATATTGTTTCAATGGTATTCATTGCTTCATCGGATCTATCAATTTTTATGGAAATCTCTGGATTTCCTGTTAGGGAATCGAACGACAGACTTGGGCGCAAACTGGCCAAATTGGTTAGCATTGACTTCAGAAGGCTTTGTTTTTTTGCCAGTTTGCTAAAAATAGCCCGGGCAAAAACCGTAACAAACTCGGTCAGATTTGTTGTTGGCATAATATCGCAATAAATCGGGAGAGCCATTTTTTCACGCTCAATTTTGTAAAACAAATGCTTAATGAGTCCTGTTTTTCCCATCCTGCGAAGCGAAAATAGGGTTAAATTGCGTCTATTTTCGACAGCATTTAGCAGTTTTTCAGTTTCATTTTTGCGATCGCAAAACAACTCCTCATTTTCATAACCGCTTATAATAAATGGATTTAACATATATCGATAGTTTTACTAAATATTGATAAAAGATCATTTCATTACGTAAAGTACGTTACGTAAATTATGTAACGCAAGTTACGAAATAGTTTCGGAAATGAGATCTGTGATTCAATATTATTTTTGGGTTTGTTACATCAATAGTTCGTTAAATATTTACATAAATGTTTGATTTTCAACAAAATAAGTGCTGAAAAGTTTGGTAAAATCCCTGATAATCAGCAACTTAACGGATTAACCACAATCTGTTTAAATTATGACGCTCAGGGACCAAATATCACATAAAACACTGATAAACTACTGCTTAAAAAAATATGCCAAAAATAAATCTGTGGAGAAAGTCGTTTCTTCTGGAAACGTTTTTGCTCTTCCTATCTATCAAGGGTCGAATTAACTTTCTTCAGCTT